>CAYHSW010000001.1:0-1197 GCA_964359405.1 uncultured Gammaproteobacteria bacterium
ACTTTATCATCAAAATTCTCCTTTACTTCATCAAGAGTATCCTCAATTTTATTAAACACTTCCGGATATTGTTTTTTTATTTTAATTTGCAGCTCTTTGCCCTTTTTGGTGCCAAATAATATGGCCGCGCCGGCGCCCAGCATTGCACCGACGGTTAATCCGGTTAATAAACTTCCAACTGATGATCTTGATTTGTCACACATATTCGAAAATTACCAATTTTTAATTTTTAATTTTTATTTAATTTTTAAATTTAAAATTTTAATTTAAATAAAAATTGGTAATTGGTAATTAAAAATTAATCTTTTTTTGTAAAAAACTTGAAATCAGACTTAAAGGCTTGCTAATAGATTCAGACACGGTGCCGGTGTCGTCAAGGACTTTATTCATCTTTTCGATTGTCGAGCGGAAGACCCGGAGGATACTGGCAACCTGAAATCCAATAACCGCCAACATCACGGTCAAAGTGATTATAACGAGCCCTAAAAGCAGTTGGGTAGCATCAATCATGGGCAGCAACTAATTATAGACACATCTTTTACGGACTTTCAAGTCTCACATTGCGTACAATCCTGGTTTCTTTTTTAAATTTGTTAACGGAGACGATAGTGAAAGTGTTTAAGCCGGGGACAAGGTCAATTTTTATTGAGAATTCCCCTTTATCATTGACCACCACTTCCTGGCTATTGATCGTCAGGATCGTGTCCGGGTCAGTCTTCCCCGTTACCTCAACGGGGGTGGTTTTCATGATGACGTAATCCGCCGGAGAAATCACCGTCAAGGACGGCGTCCCGGCGTAGAGAAAATATTGCCGGAAGAGATACCCGAAAAATAAAAGAAGCATAAAGGCAATGCCGGCAGCCGTTATGACAGTCGGAGTAAGAGTAAATTTCCGGGCGATTTTTTGCGGTTCCCCGGGCAAAATTTTTTCCTTATCGAGGTTTACCTGCCGACGGTAAAAAGCCAGAATCTCGTCGGGTGGCAAACCTAAAAATCCGGCATAATTTTTAATAAACCCGCGGGTGAAGGTCGTCGGAGGCAATAAATTAAATTCGTTATTTTCAATGGCCAGTAAAAATTTACTGCGGACTTTTATCGCCTTTTCCACATCAATTAAAGCCAGTTTCTTTTCCAAACGTTTATTTTTTAAAATTTCACCAACGGTCGTCATTCTTTATTCGCAAAATACTCATCAGC
>CAYHSW010000001.1:1297-12949 GCA_964359405.1 uncultured Gammaproteobacteria bacterium
GCAAAAAGCATAATTTCCGCCAGCTCATCAATAAGAATGACAATGTAGGGCAAAGCCTGAAATCCGGAAAGTTCGTTGTAACTGTCAATATTTCTTACCCCGTTGGCCGAAAAAAGTTTGTACCGGCGGTCCATTTCTGCAAGAGCCCATTTTAAGGCGGATAAAATTTTCTCCAGATCAACAATCACCGGAGTCAATAAATGGGGGATCCCGTTGTACAAAGTTAACTCCACTCGTTTGGGATCAATCATAATAAATTTCAATTCTGAAGGGGAGTTGCGAAACAGTAAGGAAGTGATAAAGGCGTTGATACAAATGGATTTTCCGGAACCGGTCGCTCCGGCAACCAGAACGTGGGGCATTTTCCCAATATCCGCAACCACCGCCCGGCCGGAAACATCCAAACCGAGAGCCACCGTTAGTTTTGATTTGGCGTTTTGCATTATTTCCGACTCCATGATTCGTCTTATGGGGACAAATTCGGGAGTGCGGTTGGGGATTTCAATGCCCACAAGGGACCGGCCGGGAATCGGGGCTTCAATTCTAATCAAACCGTTTGGGGCGGCGAGGGCCAACGCCAGATCGTTTTGCAACGAAGTTATTTTGGCAATTTTTGTCCCTTGGGCAATTTCCAGGGCGTATTGAGTTACCGCCGGACCATTATTAACTTCGGCCACTTTGGCCGTGATTCCGAAAGAATCCAGAGTTTTTTCAATCACATTGGCATAGTGATTGGGATCGCCGCGATCGGCCTGCCCGATTGTTTCGTCCGATAGTAAATCAAGCGGGGGATACTCCCAAAGTTTAAAACTCTCCCCACTATTTTCCACAGGTTTAACCATTGGCATCTGGACAGGAACTTGCTTTTGAGGTTCAATTTTGGCTTGTTGAATCTGCGAATCTTTGATAAACACCGGCTCTTTTTTCTTTAAATTAAACTTAAAATATTTCTTAGTAAAGTTAAGGATTGCGGATGCGGCCGCAATGACAGCGTTAATCCCCTCTCCCAGTGACAAATTCAAAGTGACGGTCAAACCAAACAAAAAAATAAAAACTAAAACAATAAAGACGACAAATGGTATCGGTAAAATTATTTCTAAATTTTGCCAAATCCCTGCTCCAATGGTTCCCGCGGAAAATATCCCCAGCATTGAGAGCCAAATAACTACAATTCCCCCGACAAAATTTAACTTGGCAAAACCGGCTTTAATTCTTGATAATAAAGCCGCCAGCAAAAGTAAAACGGCGGGCAGACCAAAAGCCAGCCAGTCAAAATAAGTCTGTAAAACCGTGTTAACTTTTAATAAAAGGCCGCCGCTGGGGTAAAAGAGGGAAATCAAGGCTAAAACCGCACCGAGTGCCAGCCCGACCGACACCATGCCGTAAACGGTCTGTTTTTTTAGCTTCATCTTAAACGCCGGTCGTCTCCCTCTAGCCATACTAAATCATTGTAGCACGACGGGGAATTAAATTTCCATAACCGTTGGTAAAATCAAGGGGCGGCGGCGGGTGGAGACATAAAAGAATTTTTCCAGTTCATCCGTCACCAACCTTTTGGTAAAACCAAAATTGGTAATTTCCTTGATATGCTGGCGTAAAAGGGCCCGGACAACCTCTTTGGCTTGTCCTATCAATTCATCAGATTGTTTCATATAAACAAACCCCCGGGAAACAATTTCAATATCCCCGACCATTTCCCCGGTGGCTTTTTCAATCGGGATCAAAACCATAACAATCCCGTCGGCAGACATCGTCAACCGATCCCGCAAAACCACATTGCCTACATCACCGATTCCCAAGCCGTCAACCAGAATATTTTTGACTTCCGCCTTGCCCGCAATCCGGCAATTACCATTCTCAAACTCAAAAATCTGACCCTCCTTGGGAACCAAAATTCGTTCATCTTTATAGCCCATATCTTGGGCCATTTTTTGATATTGTTTTATCTGCCGTAATTCCCCGCCAATGGGCAAAACAAATTTGGGGTTGACAAGGCTTAGCATCATTTTTAGCCCGTCGCGGGATTCATGCCCGGAAACGTGCAGGTCATCCAAAACCGCCGAATAAAAGACTTCTGCCCCGACTCTTATTAAAGAATTAATTAAGTCATCAACCGAATCTTCACTCCCCGGAATCGGGTCCTGGGAAAAGGTCACAAAATCCCCGGCCTCGATTTTTATTTTGTGTTCGCCATTGGCCATGCGAACCAAAGCGGAATGATCCTGTCCCATCGCCCCGGTGGCTAAAATCATCAGTTTATTCTTGGGATACCGGTTAATATCATCAGCGCGGACAACCGCCTCAACCGGCAAAGTTAAAAACCCGAGTTTAACCGCCACTTCGACGTTTTGTTCGATTGACCGACCGGCGAAAACAATTTTTCGGTCATGGCGAAGGGCGACATTGATGGCTTGCTGAATCCGGGAGATGCTTGAAGAAGTGGTGGTGACAAAAAACTTTCCGGGGCATTTTTGGATTTGCTGTTCAAAGGTTTCCTCGACTTTCTGTTCTGACGGCGTATAGCCGGCTTTTTCCACCCGGACGCAGTCTGACAATAATAAAAGCACGCCCTCACCGCCGACTTTGGCAATTTTTTGAACCTCAGTCGGGAAACCATCAACCGGGGTCCAGTCAAATTTAAAATCCGAGCCGTGATAGATAATTCCCGCCGGAGTGCGAATAATTAAATTCGCCGAGTCGGGCACCGAATGGGTGACATGAACATATTCAACCGTAAAATCACCCGCTTTAACGACAGTCTTGTAATCAACTTCCCGGTAATCAACTTTGAGATGGGCATCGTCAGTCTTAATTCCGGAAAGACCGATGGTCAGTTTTGTTCCATAAACCGGAATATTCGGAAGCAGGGGTAAAATATATGGCAACGAACCGCGGTGATCTTCATGGCCGTGAGTTAAAAATATTCCTCTGATTTTTTTCTTTTTATCTTTTAAATAAGTAATGTCGGGGATAATAACGTCGATTCCCGGCATATCATCGGTCGGGAATCCGATCCCGCAGTCGACGATAATAATATCATTGTCCGTTTCATAGACATGCATATTCCTCGTCACTTCCACCCCGCCTAAGGAAATAATTCTTAGTTTATTCATCTTAACTATTTTATATCAATTCCATCTGTTTTACAGGAGTGACTTTTGGTTCGGCAGGTTTCGGATTATTGAGACTGTCAACAAATTCTCTCAATTTTTTAAAATCTTCCACAAACATTTTCATCATGTCGCCGGCGCGGAGAGCGGCGGCGGGATGGAACATCGGAAAGATAAAATAGTTGCCGATTTTGCGTGGCTGACCATGAATTTTGCCAATTGATATACCCTCCCCAAAAAATTTGTACATGGAAAATCTCCCCACTGTCACAATAATTTTCGGATTAATGATTTCTATCTGTTTATCCAAAAACGGTTTAAAAAATTCTATTTCTGCTGGTAAGGGGTCACGGTTATCCGGCGGCCGGAATTTAACAATGTTAGTGATAAAAACCTCTTCCGGTTTAAATCCGTTTTCCTCCATAGTTTTGCGAAGTAATTTCCCGGAAACGCCCACAAACGGCCGGCCCAACTGATTCTCCGTTGCCCCCGGTGCCTCTCCCACCCACAATGTTTCTGCGTCCGGATTCCCCTCTCCCGGCACCGCGTTCAACCCCGGTCCGAACGGCCCGCCATTTGTTTTAATAATATCTTGGGCAACTTGATCTAATAATTGTTGTTTATCCATATTTCTGTCATTCCAGCGAATGCTGGAATCTATATAGATTCCGGATCTCCGCTTCGCTTCGTCCGGAATGACATTGTTACTCGTTTATCATTTTCCGATCCTTTATCAACTTTTGCAACTCGTCAGAAGTCGCCATAAATTCTTTTTGCAAGTCTTCGTCCTCACCCTTTTGTTTAATTTTCATCGAAATAGTATTTAATTTTTCCCGTAAAATCAGTTCTTTTATCTCCCAAACTGTCCGTGTGACTTCTTCGTGCATCTCTTCCTGATCTTCCAACACTCCACCCAAATCCATCAAAAATAATTTATCAACCATTGGTTTCAATTCCTCCGGCAATTTGTCCAAGCTTGTTAAATTCTCATAAATTTTTCCTCTTGCCGGCATATTAAAATCAGCTGCTGTTAATTTATTTCTGATAAACACCAGCCAATCATCAGGGTTTCCCGATTGTAAAAGCAAGGCCAGTAAATATTCTTCAACATAGTCCCGTCTTTTTAACTTTATCTCATCTTTAATTTCCCTAGATTCTAGATTTTGTATTCTAGATTCTTGTTTTGATTCCCTTTGTATTTGCGTTTCAATTATTTCTTCACTAACGGATAATAATCCGGACAATTTCTGTAAATAATGGGCTTTGACGACGGCGTTGCCGATGGGCTGCAAAAACTTCGCCGTTTCGGAAATAATTTTTTTCTTCCCTTCAGCGGATTTTGAATCATATTTCTTTACCGCCGAATCAATAATATAATCATAAAACGGAACAGCGTCCGCGACCGCTTTTTTCCAGACCTCAGGATCTTTTTTAATACAATCGTCCGGGTCTTTGCCGTCCGGAATTTCGACCACTTTAATATTAAGCCCGGCGGCATCAGCTGACTGAATTCCCCGATGGGATGCCGCGTCTCCCGCCATATCCGCGTCCAGTGCTAATAAAACATTTTCCGTGTATCTTTTTAATAAATTAACCTGTGCTTCGGTAAAAGCTGATCCTTTAATCGCGACGACGTTTTTGGTTCCCGCCTGATACGCCTGAATCATATCAATTTCCCCCTCGGTCACTATGGCGCTCCCCGCTTTTCTAATTTCGTCGCGGGTTACATTTAAACCATAAAGGGTGTTGCCTTTAATATAAACCGGGGTTTCCGAAGTGTTAACATATTTAGCTTCCTTAGCATCGGGATCAAGAAGCCGACCGGCAAAACCAAGAACATTATTGCGGTGATCACACAAACTAAACATTATTCTGCCGCGAAACCGGTCAAAAACCCGTTTGCTGTCAGAAACGGAAACCAACCCGGCTGTTTCCAATTCTTTTTGGTTAAACCCTTTTTTAGTTAAAAATTTTGTCAACGAATCCCAAGAATGAGGAGCATAGCCGAGACGAAATAAGTCAATTGAGTCTCGGGTAATTTTGCGGTTTTCCAGATATTTTCTCGCCACTTCCCCAACTTCATGTTTGGTTAAAATAAAATGGTAATATTCGGCCGCCAGATTATTTATTTCGTAAATTTTTTCTTTGATTTGCGAGTCACCGGACGAATGATACGACTGTAAAGTCACCCCCGCCCGTTTAGCCAAGGCTTTCAAGGCTTCAGGAAAATCCATGTTTTCTATTTTCATTAGAAATGAAAAAATGTCCCCGCCGATTTGGCACGACCCAAAGCAATGCCAACTTTGCCGCTCCGGCGAGACCATAAATGAGGGTGTTTTTTCATTGTGGAATGGACAGCAAGCCCTGAAATTTCTCCCTGCTTTTTTTAAAGGAACATACTCTGAAATTAGTTGAACAATATCAATTTTTTGTTTAATTTCCTCCCGTTGGTCCATATCTTTTCCGATTGTAGCATAATTTGACTTTGGATTGTTTCTACGGTATAATCCCTAAGGATTCCTGCGAGGGAGTCTTTTTTTATGGACATTAAAAAAATATTTGGTTTCACGAAACGAGGGCGAAGTTTAATTGGAAAGAAACTGTCGGCGGCGCAGACGAATAAAAGCTTGCGCAAATTTTTTGCCCTGTTTCTCGTCGCGGTAATTTTTGCCGCTGTGGTTTTCCCCAATTTATCCTTGGCCACTAATATTGGTGGCGTTCCTGTCATCAATATTACTCCTTCAAATAAATTAATTGACACTAACACCAAAGTTACCGTCCGCGTTCCGGTTAAAACGATTTATATTTCCCAAAAATTTGGTTGGTTCCACTCGGGGATTGATCTGGTCGCCCATACCGGAACCCCGGTGTATCCACTGATGGACGGAGTTGTTGCCCATACCGAAGAAGCGTGGTACGGTTACGGCCATCAGGTTGTTGTTGACCATGGAGCCGGACTGTCAACTTTGTACGCCCATTTGTCAAAAATCCTTGTTAAAACCGGAGATAAAGTCACCATTAATACCCAATTAGGTTTATCAGGTTCCACCGGCTTCTCCACCGGTCCGCATTTGCATTTGGAACTCCGCCAGGACGGCCACGCCATCGACCCCGCTGAATTATTACCAGAGATTGTGATGAAGAACTAATAATCCATTCCCCCACCCATTCCTCCCGGTGGCATTGCAGGAGTTTTCTCTTTTTCCGGAAGGTCGCAAACTAGACATTCAGTTGTTAAAATCATGACGGCAACCGATGCTCCGTTTTGAAGGGCGGAGCGGGTAACTTTGGCCGGGTCAACAACCCCCGCTGTCAACATCGATTCAAAATTGTTGGTCAGGGCATTAAACCCAAAATCCACAACTTTATTATTTTCCACTTCTTTCAAAACCCACCCATCATCCGCGCCGGCATTTCTCGCAATCATTCGCAAAGGCATACTCAACGCTTCATATAAAATTCTCGCTCCCGTTTTTTCATCATCAACTTCCAATTTTTCAATTAAAGTTAATAATACTTTTCGTGCCCTAAGTTGGGTCACTCCGCCGCCCGGAACAATGCCCTCTTCAATTGCCGCTTTGGTTGCCGCGACGGCATCCAAAACTCTTTCCTTTTTCTCCTTCAACTCGACTTCCGTGGCTGCCCCGACATTAATAACCGCCACCCCGCCGGCAAGTTTGGCTAATCTTTCCTGCAATTTTTCTTTGTCATAATCCGAAGTCGTGTCCTCCATTTCCATTTTTATCTGTTTAATCCGGGCTGTTATGGCCTCCTTATTGCCCTCGCCGCCAATGATTCTTGTGGCGTCTTTATCCGCCCACACTTTTGAGGCCTTGCCACAATCATCAAGATTGACAGAATCCAATTTTCGCCCGGTATCTTCGGAAATAACCGTCCCGCCGGTTAACGCGGCAATATCTTCAAGCATTGACTTGCGCCGGTCGCCAAATCCCGGAGCTTTAACCGCCAAAACATTAAAGGTCCCCCGCAGTTTGTTAACCACCAATGTGGCCAACGCTTCCCCGTCGATTTCGTCAGCAATAATAACCAAGTTTTTAGTAACTTTTACCGCGGTTTCCAAAAACGGCAAGAGGTCGGCTATCGCCGAGATTTTTTTGTCCGTAATTAAAATATAAGGACTTTCAATTTCCGCTTCCATTTTTTCCGGAACGGTCACAAAATAAGCCGAGGCGTAGCCTTTATCAAATTCCATTCCCTCTTTGTATTCAATTTCCATGGACAGTCCTTTACCTTCTTCAACCGTTACAACTCCGTCTTTACCGACTTTGTCCAAAGCCTCGGCAATCATCTCACCAATTTGACTATCGGCGGCAGAAATTGTGGCCACCTGTTTTATTTCTTCTTTGCCCTTAATGGGTTTGGCCATCTTTTTGATTTCAGAAACGACGGCGTCAACACCCTTGGAAATCCCGTTTTTCAAAATCATCGGGTTGGCCCCGGCAGTAATATTTTTCATTCCCAGATTAACAATTGATTGCGCCAATAAAGTGGCAGTTGTGGTTCCGTCGCCGGCCACCTCGCCGGTTTTAGAGGCGGCTTCTTTAACCAATTGTGCTCCCATATTTTCAAACGGATCCGAAAGTTCAATATCTTTGGCCACTCCGACGCCGTCATGAATCACGTTGGGGGCACCCCATTTTTTATCCAAGGCCACGTTGCGGCCTTTGGGACCAAGGGTTGTTACCACAGCTTGCGCCAACATATTAACCCCTCTTAACAAGGCCTGTCTGGCATCTTCGCCGAATTTTAACTGTTTAGCCATAAATTATTCCCAAAATATCTTTTTGTTCCAAGATTTGCCATTCTTCATTGTTAACTTTTATTTCGTTCCCGCCCCATTTTTTGTAATAAACGGTGTCCCCGACCTTGACCACAAATTCAATTTTGTTGCCTTTCTCGTCGTGGCCGCCGGTGCCAAGGGCCATAACTTTCCCCTTGGTTGGTTTTTCTTTGGCGTTTTCCGGCAAATAAATCCCGGAGTTGGTTTTTGCCTCAGCGTCGAGAGGTCTGACAAGGACGTTGTCAAATAACGGCTTAATATTCAAATCCGCAACTTTTTTATCACTCTTCATAGACGATTGCTATTTTATGAATGTCTGCCCCCAATGTCAAGTAGAACAAAATAGATCAATTTTTATTTGCGGAGAATACAGGAGTCGAACCTGTTATCCCTTGCGGGAACTGGTTTTCGAAACCAGCGCATTACCGTCCTGCCCACCCTCCCTTGCGTCCCCGGGTGGAATTGAACCACTATCACTGCCTTCGCAGGGCAATACTCTATCCGTTAAGCTACGGGGACAACGTTCTTATTATACCTCAAAAAGAAGCCAATTTCAGGTTTTAATTTATTTTCTTTAATTCCACATTTTCTTTATAATACTCAAATTTAACTGTCCAATCGCTAAAAAAACCATCCTGACCTAAAATTCCATAAGCTAAATTTTCCATTTCGTATGAAAAACCAACCATGCAAGTATGGTCAATTCCGCCAACTTTAAAAGTAATTTTATGAAAATAAGCCTTCTGCGGTTCACCGGAGGTGCCATAAAAAGTTAACGGTTTTCCTGATTTAACATCTATTCCAAGCTCGTCGCCAATGAACCCATGAAAAATACAGTAATCCGCACCTGAATCAATAAGAACAAAATATCCAAAATTCCCTTTCTTGCTGTTAAGACTAATGGAAATAACCGGACGAAGCGAGGATTTTTTATTGGGAAACGGACAATTATTTAAATCAACCGGAAATTTTCTATAATCGAAATTCATTATAAAATATAGGTTCCGTAATTGGCCGGGGCTTTTGTTAAAACAGGACTTAAAATCCCTTTGTTACGGGCATCCTCTAAAACATTTTTAGGTTTATTTCCCGTGGCCACAACTTTTAGACTGTCAGGATTTAACGCCAGCCACTCATTTTTGTAATTTTTTAAAGTTTTGGATAAATCAACAGTTTGTATTTTCATATTTTCATTGTATCACAACGTTGCTAATTCCAAAAAATCTCTAATTAAATAATCTGCATTTAGTTTTTTCAGGTCTTCTTCTTTATAAAATTTACTGTTTGTTAGTGGATAATACAAAACAGTTGTAATCCCAGCATTTTGTCCACAAACAATATCTTTATCCCCATCCCCAATAATTATAGCGCCGTTTTTATCCGCTTTTAAAATTTCGGTAGCTTTATTAATGACTTCTGGGTCGGGTTTGTGTTTTATAACATCCTCCATGGCCAAAAAACAATCTATTAAACTAAGTAAATTATATTTTTCTAATCGTGGATAAACATCCTCCTTTTTCGATGAAGTAAGTACCGCGATTTTTTTATTTCTCTTTTTAAGTTCTGTTAAGACTTCTTTAGCGTTAGGGTTTAATTTGACATCTGAAAGTTTAGGTTGAACCTCAGTCAATAATTTTGTTATAAAACCTTGTGTATCACTTATACCTAATTTTTCTGGACCTTTCCAGTCACCAAATATTTTAGCTATTTCTAAATCAGATGGATGTAATCCAAACTCGTTAAAAACTTTATAATATCCAGCTAACCAAATCGAGAGTGTGTCAGCAAGACATCCATCCCAATCAAATAAATAAACTTTTTTATCAATCATTTTAAAACCACCCAGTTTTTTTGGATTCGGAAGATTTTTGCAGCTGTTCATAAAGTTTTTTTTGCTCGGAGGTCGGTCTAGTTGGCACCTCAATCTCAATTTTGACATATTCCGACCCGGCGCCGCGGCCATTGACGTGTGGCACACCTTGTCCGCGCAAGCGAATCATTGACCCGGGTTGGGTACCCGAGGGCACCCGCAGTTTTATGGTCCCGTCAAGAGTTGGAGCATCAATAACTCCACCCAAGACCGCATCAGAAACAGGAATTTTTACGGTAACAAAAATATCATCACCCTGTCTCTCAAAAATTTTGTCTTTTGCCACTTCAACAGTTAAATCAAATTCCGGAAACCGAACCCGTGAACCAGTGTCAACACCAGGGGGAATCTTAATGGTCCGGGTGTTGCCGCCGATATTAACGGTTTTTTCCGCTCCCTTGACCGCTTCCATAAAAGAAATTGTTAATTGGTAATGCCCCCGGTGCTGATGGGAACCGCCGCGAAAACCGCCGTATCCCGCCCCAAAAAATTGTTCAAAAATCTCAAAGGGGTCGGAAAAACCTCCGAAATCTCCGCCCCAGGCGGATCCACCTTGGGAGGACATCCCCTCAAACGGGTTTTGCTGGCCACCACCTGACCTATATGTATAAGAAAATGGACCCTGCTGTTGTTGATAACCCTGATTTTGATTAAAGGCATCGGGCCCAACTTGATCATAAGTCTGACGTTTTTGAGGATTAGATAAAACTTCGTAGGCTTCGTTAATTTCTTTAAACTTTTCCGTCGCCCCCGCAGCTTTATTGCGATCCGGATGCCACTCCAAAGCCTTTTTTCTGTACGCGGCTTTTAGTTCAGCATCGGTTACGGTTTTGGAGACGCCAAGAGTTTGATAAAAATCCATCGGACTATTTTACCACTTCTCCCTCGATTGGTTCATCGGAGTTTGGCTTTGGCTCTTCTGGAGGTGGCTGTCCGCCCGGGGCGGATCCGCCTTGGGCGGAATCTTTATACATTTCTGCTCCGATCTCCTGCATGGCTTCAGAAAGTTCTTTTGTTTTCGTCTCAATTTCTTCCTTTGATTCGGATTTAAGAACTTCTTGCAAACTTTTTATTTTTTCTTCGACTTTAGATTTAATCTCTGGTTTTACTTTGTCCCCGGCGTCTTTTAATGACCGTTCGGCGGAGAAAATCAGACCATCAGCTCCGTTTTTGGCATCAATTAAGTCTTTTTTCAAAGCGTCTTCAGTTGCATGCGCTTCGGCCTCTTTGGTCATCTTTTCAATTTCGTCTTTGGTGAGACCTGTTGATCCGGTAATTTTTATGCTTTGCGACCGGTTCGACGCTTTATCCACCGCTTTGACATTTAAAATCCCCGAGGCATCCAAATCAAACGTAACCTCAATTTGGGGAATTCCCCGCGGGGCCGGCGGAACGCCGTCAAGGACAAACCGTCCCAAAGATTTATTATCTGTAGCCATCGGTCGTTCACCCTGCAAAACATTTATTTCTACTTGCGTTTGCGAGTCAGCCGCTGTTGAAAAAACCTGTGATTTGCTCGTGGGGATCGTTGTGTTGCGGGTAATTAATGGCGTTGAGACCCCACCCAGTGTTTCAATTCCTAAAGTTAAGGGGGTAACATCCAAAAGTAAAACATCTTTTACTTCTCCGCCCAAAACTCCACCCTGTATGGCCGCCCCGACCGCGACAACTTCGTCCGGATTGACACTTTTATTTGGCTCTTTGCCGAAGAACTTGGTCACAACTTCAACAACTTTCGGCATCCGGGTCATTCCGCCAACAAGGACAATCTCATCAATATCTTTAACTGTTTTTCCGGCATCGGTCAAAGCCTTTTTCACCGGTTCCAAAGTTTTTTGGATTAAATCGTCAACAATGGATTCCAGTTTCTG
>CAYHSW010000001.1:13049-32441 GCA_964359405.1 uncultured Gammaproteobacteria bacterium
TCACCCAATTCCAAAACGGAAATGTCAAAAGTTCCCCCGCCCAAATCATATACCGCAATCGTGTGGGCATTCTTTTTGTCCAGTCCATAAGCCAAAGCGGCGGCGGTTGGCTCATTAATAATTCGCAAAACCTCAAGCCCGGCAATCTCTCCGGCTTGTTTGGTTGCCTGCCGCTGGGCATCGTCAAAATACGCCGGGACGGTAATGACCGCCTGAGTGACTTTAGTTCCCAGATAATTTTCGGCGTCAACCTTAATCTTTTGCAAAATCATGGCCGATATTTCCTGCGGGGTATATTGTTTCCCTTCAACTTCCACAACGGCCATTCCATCGCGGCCGGACTTAATGGTGTATGGCAGCCATTTCATGTCCATGGCCACGGAGGGATCAGTGTATTTGCGACCCATCAACCGTTTAATCGAAAAAATAGTTTGCTTTGGTTTTAAAACCAATTGCCGTTTGGCGACATCGCCAACGACGTGTGAAACAACATCAACAACCGACGGAATCACGTTGCGACCCTCGGCACTATGGATAACCTTGGGACTGCCCCCTTCCATAACCGCTACGCATGAATTCGTGGTTCCTAAATCAATTCCTATAATTTTTGCCATACAATTACTTTTGCTACTCTAATTATTTTTCCATTCAATTTATAACCTTTTTGCAACACTTTTGCAACCACATTATTTTCCTCGCCCGGCTCGACACTGACGGTTTCGGCAGTGGCGGCATCATATTCTTTATTTATAACTTCGATTTCCTCTATACCATTATTTG
This sequence comes from uncultured Gammaproteobacteria bacterium, assembly GCA_964359405.1. Lineage (GTDB taxonomy): Bacteria > Patescibacteriota > Microgenomatia > JAMCZE01 > JAMCZE01 > CAYHSW01. The sequence continues at coordinate 13,830 of CAYHSW010000001.1, forward strand.
TTAAAATTTTTATTAATTTGTCAAGAACAATTTTCAGGCCTTCGTCATTTAGATGTTCCTGTGCTTTTTCCAGATCATCAAGAACTTCCAACAGTTGAATAATTAAATTTTGATTGGCAAATTTTAAAAAATCTTCTTTCCAAACCTGCGTTTGTTTTTCCAGATTTTGATAATCGGCCAAAGCTCTTAGATATTTATTTTGCAAATCATCATCCATATGATGATTCTACCAGCTGCTTAACATTTGATCAATAGTATCACCGAAATATCTGATTGTGGGAATAACCACAGGATAATTAAACCGGTACGGTCCTAAAATTCCGATTGTCCCGCCAATTTTGGAATTGCCAAATCTCGTGTAAATCATGCCGCACGGGGCAAACATCCGCTGTCCGAGCTCTTCACCCATTAAAATTTGAATTTCGTTGACATTCGCCCCATGGGCAAATAATTTGTGCATATTGTCAACCTGATCCAACATTTCCAGCAAACTGCGGGTTAAATCAATATCATAAAATTCCGGAGCATTCAAAATATTGAACACGCCGGAATAATAAGTGTTGTCTTCGTTATCTGCCGCCACCGCCAGACTCTTCGTTCTCTTAGCCAATTCCTTGGTGGCATCAGACAACATTTTCTGAAATTCTTTTTTGCTTTCCCCAAGTTTTTCTTTAACGGCCACTTCCTCGGACACGGACATATCTTTAGTTTTCATCAAATTTTGGATGTAGTAGCGCATCGCCGATGGCGTGGGTATCCTCCCTGCGGAAGTGTGGGTCTGCAATAAATAACCGGCTTTGGTTAAAGACATCATTTCGTTGCGAAGTGTGGCCGGGGATACGCCCAAGGTGTACTTTTTATCCAGCGTTTCCGATCCTACCGGCTCCGCCGTCGCCACATATTCGTCAATAATGGCTTTCAAAATTTTATTCTGTCTGTCCGTAAGTGTCATTAGCAATAATCTACACCGAGTGCTAATAGTTGTCAAGGGGGAAATTTTTTGATATTTGACTTTTGGAAGCAAAGAGAGATAATGCATCCATGTCTGACACTTTAAGTCCGGAGCCATTGGAATGCGTAGCTACTTTGAAACATATTGCTTGTCCTGCAACACAAGTATTAAAAGGATCCCTCTGTTAAATTTACTCCCTTAACTCTTTTGTTTTTGTTGAGCTAACAAGACCTCGTCTTGATAATGGCTTTGCAACAATTAAAAATCGAACGTGGTGACGTGGTTGGCGAAAATGGTTTTAATATTTTCCATAAAATTTTGCCTGCCCATGAGCGGCGGGACATCATCTTTGTCTAAAAAACCAATTGGAATAGACATATTTTTATCCCCCAATTTTACTTTCCATGATTTTATAAAATATGATTTAACTTCACCGCCGACTCCAGAAGTTTTATAAACACTCGCTTCTTTTTCCAAATTAATTCCAAGATTTCCTGCCCAATAACGAGGCAAAATTGTGTAGTCTGCTCCACTGTCCGCCACCATAATAATTTCTACCCAGTCGTTTGTGCTACCGGACCAAAATTTTACCGAGGCAACAGGACGATACACAAAACCGAAAATTGCTGAAGGTTTTTTCTCAAAAGCAAAACTTACTCCCGCCATAAAATTAGAGTTTCCACCTCGGGGACAAACGTCCCCATGGGAATCTCCCCGGGATGTTTTTTTACCTGTTCGGTAAATATTCTTGCCGCTTCATCTCCTGTTTTTGCGGAATATATCTCTCCGGCAATCGCAACAATATGCTTCCCGGCATATTTAGGATCAGAATAAATTTTATGAACAAGTTGTTTATTAGTTAATTTTTTATTCATGTATTAATTATACCACTATTCTATGTTACTCTGGTTGCATGAGGGATTTGAAGACATTTTTTTATCCAAAGTCAATTGCGGTGGTCGGGGCGTCAACGGATCCGAAAAAGGTCGGAGGCATTCTATTAAAAAATATTGCTGATTCGGGATATATCGGCAAAGTTTATCCGGTCAACCCGAGCATGGAGTATAAAGATATGGCCAGTTTGCCGGAAGTGCCGGATTTAGCGGTGGTGGCCATTCCGGCGAGCGCAGTATTACAAGTATTAGAAGAAATAGGGGTTAAAGGCACAAAAAACGTGGTCGTTATCTCGGCCGGGTTTAAAGAAATTGGGCCGGAAGGGCTGGAACTGGAAAATAAATTAGTCGAGGTTGCCAAAAAACACGATTTAAATTTATTAGGACCCAACTGTCTCGGGTTTGTCAATAATTTAGCCCCATTAAATTTAACTTTTGGCCAAAACGTTAAAGGGGTTGGGGCCATGCGGTTCATTTCCCAGTCCGGAGCCATTGCCTCGGCGTTATTTGATTATTTTATATCTTGCGGTCTGGGGTTTTCGGAATTTATAACTCTAGGCAATAAAGCGGTCCTAAACGAAAATGATTTTTTGGAATACTTTTTAAACAACGGTGATACCCCTATCGGCCTTTATTTAGAATCCATTTCCGACGGCAAAAAACTTCTGGAGATAGCACAAAAATTGGTTGCTAAGTCGCCAATGTTTATTATCAAGCCCGGTAAAACCCCGGCCGCGGTGAAGGCGATGCAATCGCATACCGGCGCTATTGCCGGCGAGGATGCCGTCTTAGATGCCGCTCTAAAACAAGCCGGAATAATAAGATGTAACGAGACCGAAGAATTTTTCGACTTAACCCGGGCTTTTTCCTGGGAAACAGCGCCAAAAGGCAACAAAATAGCCATAATTTCTAACGCCGGCGGTCCCGCGGTTATTACCTCTGATGCGATTAGTCTTTCCGGTCTGGAACTGGTGGAAATTGTTGACGTTTTAGGTGACGCTCTTTCTCTCCAATATAAAGACGCTATTGATAAAGTTATGAGTTCGGGCCAGATTGATGCGACCATTATTATTTTGACCCCGCAAGTCATGACAGAAATTGATCAAACGGCTCAAATAATTTCAGAGGCCGCAAAAAAATATGATCAGCCGATTCTTTGCTCTTTTATGGGTTCCGGACTTATTGAAAACGGCGAACAAATTCTAAACCGAGCTAAGGTTCCTTCGTTTAGATTCCCGGAACGAGCCGTAAAATGCCTCTCGCTAATGTATCAGTGGCAAAGCTCGATCCCGCGATCGGCGGGACGAAATTTGAAATTTGAAAATTTCATTTTTGACAACGACAGAATAAAAACTATTTTAGATAAAAAGGAAATTGACAGTGTTGACGGTAGCGAACTACTTTTAGCGGCCGGAATTACGACTCCCGCAACTAAGGCTGTGGCGTCACTTGAGGAAGCCAAAAAATTTGTCGAAGATTGCGGTCAACCGGTGGCCCTAAAGCTTTCCGCTCCCGGCCTGTTACACAAAACTGAAGTCGGCGGAGTTATTACCGATATTTGGACCGAAGACCAACTCATTCAAGCCTGGGACAAATTGGAACAAAAGACAAAACAGCTTGATGAAACGGTTAGAAATAAAGTCAAATTTCAAATTCAGAAACAGGTAGGGATGGGAACAGAGGTTATCGTCGGCCTAAAACGTGATCCGACTTTTGGCGATATTTTATTATTCGGGGCCGGGGGTACTTTGACCGAATTGATTTCTGATCGAAATTTGTTTATTCTCCCCGCCGGTTCAGATCAAATCATGGAGTTTATTCAGAAATCAAAGGTTGCAAAAATTTTAAACGGCTTCCGCGGCAGCGAACCTCTCGCAATCGACAAACTTTGCGATCTGATTTTACGTTTTGCCGCCATTTTTGAGAAAAACCAGGAAATAGCGGAAATGGAAATAAATCCGGCAATAGTAACTCTAAACGACGCTGTCGCAGTTGACGTAAAAGTAGTCCTAATAGGAGAAAAAACTCCGGCTCCACTTTCTAAATTTAAAACAGCAAGTGTTACCAGCCATACATTACTTACCGGACAATTTCATTATTTCGACATTGAAATTAACGATGAACTAGATATAAAACCGGGACAGTATATTTCGGTGAAAGTTGCCGATAACCGCATTAACGCTTATTCTGTCGCTCATATTGAAACCAAAACTAAATTTAATTTATTAGTTGACACCCATCCGGGCGGAGTAGGATCAAAATTTTTTGAATCGGTTAAAACTGGTGATAAATTATCACTTTTAGGTCCATTCGGGATGTTTACTTATAAACCTGATGATAATAAAGTTTTGTTGCTTGCCACTGGTTCAGGGATAAGTGCGATAAGATGTATTTTAGAAGAAGCCATAAAAGATAAAACTAAAAAAATAACGTTATATTTTGGTCTGCGTTTTGATACCGATGTTTTTTGGGACGACTATTTTAAAAAACTCGCCGTAGAAAATCCAAACTTTACTTATAAATTAGTATTGTCACAATCAGGTGATATGAAACATATTACCGATTATCTAGCCGAAGATTATTCGAACTACTCCGCCTATATCTGCGGCAATAAAAAAATGATCGAAGAAGCCACACAAATATTGGTGGCCAAAGGTTGTCCAAAAGAGAGAATTTATACAGAGAAGTTTTATTGATATGAATAAAGTTTTTGCAATTTTGGTAGGGGGGGCTGCTGGACAGGGAATAAAATCGACGGGGTTAGCCGTGGCTAAGGCGCTGGCAAAGGCCGGGTTTAACACATACAATTATTCCGAATATCCTTCATTAATCCGCGGGGGTCATAACACAGTACAAATTACCTTTTCCAAAGATCCCATTAATGCCCCAATTAAACCTTTAGATCTTTTAATTGCTTTTAATAAGGAAACGATTGATAAACATAAAGATCGACTAAAGTCTGATGGACAAATTTTTGAATCAAATAATACTGACGAAATATTAAAAAAGGTCACTGAATTATATGATTATTAATGGAAATGAGGCCGTAGCGTTTGGAGCCATTGCCGCGGGGCTGCAATTTGCGGCGATATATCCGATGTCCCCGATTTCCGGCATTTTAGAAATTTTAGCGAAATATCAGGAAAAATTTGGTTATGTGTATAAACAGCCGGAAGATGAAATTGCGGCGATAAATATGGCTATCGGGGCAAGTTATGCCGGGGCAAGATCCATGACGGCAACATCAGGCGGCGGGTTTTGTTTGATGACCGAAGGCTATGGACTGGCCGGAATGACGGAAACCCCATTGGTAATAATTAACGGCATGCGGCCGGGTCCGGCGACAGGACTTCCCACCTGGAGTGAGCAGGGAGATTTACAATTTGTCTTAAATGCCGGTCAAGGAGATTTCCCCAAAATTGTTTTGGCCGCCGGCGATGTTACCGAAGCTTTTAATTTAACTTTAAAAGCTTTTAATTTGGCAGATCGATATAAAACTCCCGTCGTTCTGTTAATTGATAAAAACATCTGCGAGGGGGACCAAGCTGTCGCCCCATTTGACTATTCTTCTTACAAAATTGATCACGAAACTACTTTTCCAAGACGGGCCAATTCTGATGAACACGATGATGAAGGATTTTCGACGGAAGAAAGTGCTGAAAGAATTAAACAAATGGATAAAAGAATGAAAAAACTGGTTGACTGCGCGAAAAATGACATGCCTACCCCGCAACTAATTGGTTCTGAAAATGCCGATTTAACAATTGTTTCGTGGGGCAGCTGCAAGGGCCCGATTATTGATACTATGACTGAGTTTACTAATGTTAATTATTTGCACTTAACTTGGTTTAGCCCGTTTCCGTCTGATGCCGTCAAAACGTTATTAGAAAAAGCCAAAAAAGTCTTAGCCATAGAACAAAATTATTCCGGCCAGATGTGCCGGCTGATCCGAGAAAAAACGGGTTTCGAAATTGCCAATAAATTATTAAAATATGATGGGCGGATGTTTTATCGGGAAGAGATAATCGATAAAATCAAAGAATTAATATGACCACACCAAACTGGTGTCCGGGATGCGGCAATTTTGGCATTTGGGCGGCCTTTAAAAACGCCTGCACCCAAAATGACTGGAACAAACAAAATACGGTTATGGTCGCCGGTATCGGCTGTCACGGCCATATTGTCAATTTCGTGGACATGACTTTTTTTGAGGGATTGCATGGCCGGGCCCTTCCCGTTGCGACCGGAGTCAAGATTGCCAATCACAAACTCAATGTTTTTGTGTTCACCGGCGACGGCGATTGTCTTGGAGAGGGCGGTAATCATTTTATCCATAGCTGCCGCCGCAATCACGATTTGACAATTTTATTGCATAATAACGGCGTCTATGGTTTAACAAAAGGACAACCCGCTCCCGATTTCAATCCTGTCGCCCTGGCAATTATTTCAGGAGCTACTTTTGTAGCAAGGGCCTACTCAACAAATATTCCTTATCTTACCCAACTAATAAAACAAGCCAACGATCACCAAGGCCTGGCGGTTATCGACATCCTTCAGCCTTGTGTGATTTTCAACAAAGAATATACCCATCAGTTTTATCAGAATAATTCCTATTATCTTGATGAAACTTATGACCCGACAAACAAAATTGCGGCCTTGGAAAAATCGCTCGAATGGGTACCCGGCAAAATTCCGCTAGGGATTATTTATAAAGAAAATAAACCGTCTTACGAATCGCAAATCAAAGAACCTGCTCCTTGTAAAAAGAGAGATATCTCTGATATATTGAAATAGTTATGGATGATCAAGGGTTTGTGACCATTGGAAAATATAAAGTGAAGGTTGATAGAGACCTTTGCATTGGGGCAGGGTCGTGTGTTGCCATTGCCGACAAAACCTTCTCCCTTGACGGTGAAAATAAAGCGGTGACTCATGCGGAAAGTCTGGACACTCAAGAAAATATTATGATGGCCGCGCAATCTTGCCCGACTAAGGCCATAATAATTATTGACATCGATACCGACAAACAAGTCTGGCCCACAACATGAAATATGCTTTTATAGCCGCAGTAATTTCCGGCTTCTCGATTTTTTTAAACAAATTTGCAGTTGGAGTTTTCCCCCAACCTTTAGTTTTTACGGCCTTAAAAAATTCTGTCGTTGGTCTGGCAATCATTGCCTTACTCATTACCTCCGGCAAGTGGAAATTGATCAAAACTTTAACTAAAAAAGATTTGGTCAGTTTATTAGCCATCGGAATAATCGGCGGAGCAATTCCCTTCTATTTATTTTTTACCGGCTTATCTCAAATTTCAGCCGTTAACGGAGCCATAATTCAAAAAACTTTAGTCATCTGGGTCGCAATTCTGGCCGTGCCATTGCTGAAAGAAAAATTGACATTAACTAATATTCTGGCTGTAGGTTTGCTGTTTGCCGGAAATTTAACGATTGGCGGATTCAAGAATTTTTCTTATTCATCCGGCGAACTGATGATTTTAACGGCAACTTTATTTTGGGCCGTAGAAACCATATTTATTAAAAAAATTAATTTAGATCCGGATCTTGTCATGACCGCGAGAATGGGGTTCGGATCGTTAATCCTATTATTTTTTACCCCAATGCCAACCAGTTTCACATTAACTCAATTATCCTGGCTTGGATTAACAGCCGTATTATTATTTACTTACGTGGTGTGCTGGTTAAGAGCCTTAAAAAATGCTCCGGCGATTACGGTGACATCTGTTTTAGTTTTATCAACTTTAATCACGAATTTATTATCAACAAAATTTGAAGTTACACAAGTAGGGCTTATGTCAGTCGGGGTTTTATTGCTTTTAACACCTCATTATTCCAGTATTCTAATTTCAAAACTTCGCTTTTTGTCAAAGACTTGAAGCGTCCGCCCCAATGATAAGCCGCTCCATCTCGAACACTAACCATACAATTATCGATTGTTTCCTGATTAAAAGGTACTGACCCGCTCGCTCTCCCGACGCCAACATGCAAAACCTGGAATAAATGGGATGGGATAAATTTTTTAGGGGGATGCTTTTTAAGATCGTCAACCAGCCAATCCGGGACCCCTTGCTTAGAAAAATTTTCTAATAATAATTTATATCCGGAATTTTTAATTTTTTTGAGTTCATCATTGCCAAAAATATACGCTTCAATTACATCATAAGAAAATTTATTTTTGTTTAATATTTTGGCTATCGTTTCTAAATACGGATTCAAAACGATAAATTTTTTTATTTCTTCCTCAACCCCATTGCAAATTCCGCTTTTAATGCATTTTTTAAATTTTGCCCCGGCCGTTTCCCGACCACAATAACCTAATTGGTTTGGTGAAAGTGCGAAACGAGAAACTAATTGTAGGGCTTTGACGTCCATAGTGGTAATATTATCACATGACGGTTTATGTTTTTGGGAATAATGACGTTCCGAGGGATACATTGGAAATAAAAATTATCAAACCCAATGATGATGTAGAATTTGATTCGAGAAATCCTGTTATTCTCGACACTGTTGAGGGAATCAGAAAAATTAAAATTTTTAGAAACATTGATGAAATTCAAAAAATTAAAAGTTCAACGGTTCATGATTTTGATTTGGGGTTTCAACTTAAATATTTAAAAAAGATCGGGAAAATTGACGGAGCAACAATCATCGGCGTACCCATGAAATCTTCAAAAAGTTAGTGGCGCAGGACATACAGGGATCATAAGCCCGGATTATTTTTTCGGCATTAAGTTTTAGCGTTTCTTCATCTTTGTCCAAATTAGCTGAAAAATATTTTTTCAAATCATTTTCAATATTTATCTGATTCTGGGCTGTCGGGACAATAACATCGTAATCAACAATCATCCCATTTTCATCAACTTTAGCATAGTGGTAGAGAATCCCCCGCGGAGCTTCTATGACCCCTACCCCAATCCCCGCTTGCGGGAGTTTTTGCACTGGTTTTTCTTCATTAAGTTTTAAACTTTTAAGAATATCTAGCGAGTCGTCAACACATTGTAAAATCTCAATCGCTTGCGCCAGATTATTATGATAAATATTGTTTGATGGAAAAACCTGTAGATAATCTTTCAGATCATCTTTAGTCCGTAGATTTAGTAAATCTTTATTTAAGTTAATCCGGGCTAATGATCCCACCAAATAATCTTCGTGGGTGTCCGAAAATTCATAACCCTCGGCTTGCGAATAGGGTATGACAACGGATTTTAAAAAGTCATGAAAGTTTTCTTCCGGGACTTTTTTACCGTCACTATTTATCACATATCCGTCAAGAAAATTAAAATCTTTATCATTTCTTAAAGCCAAATAGTCGGAGTTTCTTTCAAGTTTTGCGTCCCAATCAAAAAATAATTTAACTGCCCGAATTACGGCAGGCCGGATTTCTTCAAGTCGGGGAATTAAAGCCTCAAGTTTTGAAACCTCGGGGATTTTCAGAAAGCCGCCGATTGTAGGAAGGGGGGCGTGAATAGCTGCCCCGGCAATAACTGTGGACAGATCAGACCCCAGTTTTTTAATATCAAACGAGTCGTGTAAAAATTGATTGTCATCAGCCATGTCTAAAATTGAATCTACACCTAAAACATCCGGTAAAACGAAAAAATAAAGATGCAGGGCGTGGTCCCGAAGCATCAAGCCGTTGTAGGCCAGCCGGCGCAGCAATCTTGACTGCTCTGACAATTGGATACCCTGTGATTTTTCAATCGCTTCCAAAGCGGCAAAAAGGTGAGCCAAAGAACAGGTCCCGCAAATTCTTGACAAAAATGACGGCACCGCAATAATCGGTTTGCCTTTAACCGCCTCAGTGTAAAACCGCCGGTAGTCTTTGATCAAAAATTTTAAATCTTTGACTTGGTTATTTTCAATCGTCACTTCCAACCCCGCCGTTCCCTCGATTTTGGTTATATTATCAATGGTTATGTTTCCGTCGTGCATATTTTTATGTATTTATTTAAAATCTCAATAAAGGTGTTGGGGTTCATGGGACAACCGGGGACTTTGTCATCAACTTTTATTACATCTTCCAGTTTCCGGACTTTTGGCGAGTAGTCAAAATTAGACAAATACCATCGTATTTTATCATTTAGTTCGTCATCAATAAATTCATTGCGGGAGGATGAGGGTGTTCCGGTGCAGGCGCAGGCGCCGATGGCCACAACATATTTGGCATTGTCCCGGATTTTTTTTACTTCGGCTTCTTGTTTTGGAGATGAGATCGCCCCCTCAACAAAAGCCACATCTAAATTTTCAATAAAATTTTTGTATCTCAAGGCCTTGAAATAACGAAACTCCACAATTTTTTTCCACTCGACTAAATGATCATTTAACATTTCGGTCAACAAAATCGTCGAGTCCTCGCAACAGGTAAACGAAAACCAGCCAATAACTAATTTTTTCTTCTGATCCATGTTAAAATCATAACACATATGTGCCTTGCGTTTCCCGGGAAAATAAAAAAAATAAACGGTAAAACTGCAGTTGTAGAATATCCCCACGAAACCTGCGAGGTTTTAGTTGGTGAAAAAAACCTCAAAGCCGGCGACTTTGTCATGGTCCAAATGGGCATCGCCATCAGAAAATTAACTCCCAAAGAGGCTAAAGAATCTCTTGCGGCTTGGGGCCAACTTTAATTTGCGGTATAATAGCAATGTTTCTTGCGCCCGTAGCTTAACGGATAGAGTATAGCCCTCCGAAGGCTGTGATAGTGGTTCAATTCCACCCGGGCGCACCAAAAATAGAATTAAAATTTTGGAGAGGTGTGATAATTGGTAGTCGGCACGCTTGGAAAGCGTGTGCTTGAAAGAGCTTATGGGTTCGAGTCCCATCCTCTCCGCCTAGGGACTTTAGACTATGCAGACAATCTAAATCTCTTATTTTCCTAACCGGCTGTTTTTTATTTGTCACTTTTGATATATTTAATATAATGAAAAAGCTTGATTGGCGTCTATTAATTTTCCTCGGATTTAATGGGCTTTATATTGTGATCCTCAAACTAATAACCTATGTCAATGGATTGAGTTGGTATAACCAGATAACAAACAAGACAGCGCAAAACTGCGATCCCTTTTTACAACAATATCAAGAGACAAAAGATGTTTTTTATGGGAGCCAACTTTTAAGTAAATACAACGACTGTTTGAAAACAAACTTTTACGATCCGGTATTCAGTAGAACGTCAAACCATTACAGTTATATCCCTTGGATAATTGCGGCCTTAGTTGGTTTAGTTTTGTTACAAATAATTCTTTACCGTTTCTTGTACAAGAAAGATTCTCCGAAGAAATAAAAAGGTTTAATTGGTGGTTTCTTTTTTAATGGCTTTCTCAAAGGAGAATTTGGAAGAGAGCCAGTCGGCGCTTTTTACTAATTTGTTCTAAAGTAGTTTTCGAGGGAAAATTGATATTGATCTAAAAACATTCTTCTAAACGGATAAAGATTATTTTTTTCGTAAAAAATTATCAGAGGTTTAATGTAATCAATGGCTTCAACGCTTCGAAATGAAACTGGGTAGCAATCGTGGGCTATCAAAACAGCATTGGCCAAAACTCTGGCTGTTCGTTTATTACCATCAGCAAACGCTTGAATATAGGAAACCATGGCCAAAATAATCAGGGCTTTTTCCAGAGGATTTATTGTTATATTTGTAATTTTAAATAATTTATTTAGCGCAATTTCTATATCTTTTTGTGAAGCGAGTGGCAAATAATTTGAGCCGGAAATTGCCACAGGGTTACTTCTAATGCCCGTTGATACTTCCAAATCTTTAGTTAAAATCGTGTGCAAATTAACTATTGTTTCCAAAGATATTTTTTTAAATTTTCCCCGGTTTTTTAAAATATAATCCAGAGCATATTTATGATTTAAAATCATGCTAGCCTCATCTTTAGAATGTCCCGAAGCTTCTTTCATTTGTTTTATTAAAATTTCCGTTTCTAAAAGGGAATAAGTATTACCCTCAATTTTTGAAGATTTCCAGGAAAATTCGATAGTAAATCTCTCAATTTCCCGGCGAAAAATTGTCGGGTCAAGTTTCGCTTCCTGTTCACTTAATTTTGGAGAATCAATTAACTCAACAAGATCATGTAAATTATCAAAAACTTTAAAATTAAAAGGAATAAGTCCCGTTTTCCCCCTGTCTGATTCTACAGAAAAATATTTTTCGGTGTCAAAATATTTAATTACAGGATTTATTTCGACAGAAAGATACCCCGCTTTTTTCCCGATACCGGTTTTTTTAATCAGTTTATTTTTTGTTAATAAATTAAGATCGCGGATTAAAGTCGCCCGGGAAACCGGAAAAGAATCTTTCAGAATCTCACCAATTTCCGGGCGGGAAACCGGCTTATCAGAAATAATTTCTAATATTTTTCTCTGGCGTAGTGTTAGATTCGTATCATTCATACCCCAAAATCGTATCATAATGAGACGCAAATGGCAACACAATGAGACGCATTGTGCTCAAGCGTCTTTTCTTATGGCTTTCTCAAAGGAGAATTTGGAGGAGAGCCAGTCGGCGGCTTTATCAGAGAAAGTTTTGTCCGGAACTTCCAAATAAGGCAAATATTTTGATAATATATCTTTTATTTTCTCCTGGGGAACCGTTCCCAATAATAACGCAATTTCCCCGAAGACACTTCGGACTTTTGAGGCAATTTTTAAAATCGTCTCCCCATCTTTTTGAATAAACCAAAACGGCCCAAGATCATCCCATAAATAGGATTTACCAAAAACAGTTATTCCTTCTGTTGTTATTTTGTGTTCCAACTCCTCCGGCGGAACCTGGGAAATAGCGTAAGTAAAAAAAACCGCCGCCCAAATTACCACAATTAATAAAAATTCTTTAATAAAGAAAAAAACAATGGAAAAAAGTATGGCCAGAGCAATCATTGTCGAGTAAAACTCCTTGTCGTGTTGTTTGAACGTCCGGCTCATTGCCTTCCAGGTTAGTAGTGTTTTCACTCCTTCTTCAGTCATATTTTCAGTATAGCAAATTATTATTGGGGAAGATACTGTTTAATATTCCCCTCGTTTAAGACAACTTGTTTTGCCTTGCCGGAAACGACATCGATAGCTACTTTACGCACCATATTATTAATTGTCCGCTCCAGTGTCCTAATGCCGGCATCAAACCCCAAAGGCCGGACGATATTTGTCCAAATAGCGGAGTCGATTTTTAATGAATCCCCGGTAAGCCCGGATTCCTTTAAAATTTTCGGCAAGACATAATCCCGGCCGATGGTTATTTTCTCTTCGTCCGTATAAGACGGCATCATAATCGGCTCCATACGGTCTAAAACGGCTGTTGAGATGTTGGTGGTGTTATTGGCCGTCGCGACAAATAAAACATCGGAAAGGTTAAAGGGGTAATCAATAAAATGATCGGTGTACCGGGAATTTTGTTCCGGATCCAGAAGTTCGACCAAAACACCCATTATCGTCGATCTGGCGTCATCGGCAACCCGGTCGATTTCATCTAAAAGAATAACCGGGTTTTTGGTTCCCGCCTGACGAAGAGCCTTAATAATCGCCCCGGGTTCAGCGTCGGGATAGGCCCGCGACTGACCGCGTAAATATAACGCGTCGCCGATTCCGCCGAAGGGAATCCGGACAAATTTGCGGTTCATGGCGTCAGCAATAGAATAAGCTAAAGTTGTTTTCCCCGTCCCGACAAGACCGACTAACATAAGAATCGGGGCGCGGTTAAATTTATTTTCATTCTGGGCATTATCTTTATTTAATTTCAAAACCGCTAAATACTCAATTATTTTATCCTTAACCTCATCAAGACCGAAGTGATTTTTGTGTAAAATTTTTCGGGCATTTTCCAAGTCTAAAACATCATCAGACCGCTTGTCCCACGGTAAATTTGTAATCCAGTCAATATATCTTGAGGCGGCATCATATTCATTGGCATACTGGCCGCCGAGCTTAGCCAACCGGTCAAGCCGGACAATCATCGCTTTAGCCTTTTCTAATAAATCCGCGGGCATTTGTGCGGCTAATAGCTTTTCTTCTAACTTCCCAATTTCTTCAAACGAAGAGGTCATAAAATCAGTATAGTAGAATTTCTAAAACTTATCTATCCCTTCTTCCCCCGCGGTAGGGGGTGGGATTGGAGAAGGAACCGGTGGGGCGTCCGCCCGTTGGCGTCCCAAAAGCAGGCCTTGGTCGAAATCCGCCGGGCATCGGCGCCCGTGGTGTAAATGGTCTCGGAGTAAACGGCCTTGGTGATTGCGATTGTTTATTCGGATCAACGCCGTCCATAACTAAATTCACCCGGCCCATTTCGTCAATTTCATAAACTTTAACTTTAACCTTATCCCCAAGTTTTACCACCTCTTCCGGATTTGTTATAAAATTATTGCTCATCTTGGACACATGAACCAGGCCTTCTTTGCCCGGAGTTAATTCCACAAAAGCCCCGAACGGCAAAATGCGTTTGACTTCCCCTTCAAATTCCTCGCCAACAGTTAATTCCCGGGTCAAGCCTTCAATCCAGGTTTTAGCCTTTGCAACAGCCTCTTCAGAAAGTGCGGAAATAGAAACCGTGCCGTCGTCCTCAACATCAACATCAGCGCCGGTGGTGGCAATAATATTTTTAATGACTTTGCCGCCCGGGCCGATGACTTCCCCGATTTTTTCCACCGGGATTTTAACCGTGACGACTTTTGGGGCATATTGGCTGACATTTCCCCGGCTTTTAGGCATTATTGCCAGCATTTTTTCCAAAATGGCCAAGCGGCCAATCCTGGCTTTGTCCAGGATCTCTTCTATCATCATTAATGTTAAACCCTTAAATTCGCCGTTTAATTTAACATCAAGTTGAATCGCCGTTATTCCCGCTTCCGTTCCGGCCACTTTGAAATCCATGTTGCCATAAAAATCTTCAAAACCGGAAAGATCGGTCAAAATAATATAATTTTTCTGGGATTCGGCAATCAGTCCCATCGCCACTCCGGCCACCGGGGCGGTTATCGGTACTCCGGCATCCATCAAAGCCAAAGTTGAACCGCAAGTTGAACCCATTGAGGTTGAGCCGTTGGAAGACAAAACTTCGGAGACAACTCTTATGGTGTATGGAAAATTTTCCTGGGTGGGAATAACCGGGGTAATCGCCCGTTCGGCCAGGGCCCCGTGACCAATTTCCCGCCGACCGACAGATCCGGTCCGACCGGTCTCCCCTTGAGCGTAGGGCGGGTCGGAATAATGATGCAGATATCTTTTCTCTTCCATTCCCTCGGCTGTCTCAATCCATTGTTCCAAAGATCCGGAAGCAAGAGTGACAACTGACAAGACCTGAGTCAAACCTCTTTGGAAAATTGCGGATCCGTGAGTTCTCGGTAATAATCCCACTTCGCAGGTAATTGGCCTCACCTCATCGATTTCCCGTCCGTCTATTCTTTTGTTCTTTTCAAGAACCAATTTCCTGGTATATTTTTTGAATAAATATTCCACAATTTCCCCGATCTGGTTTTTATTTTTATTCTCGGCGTATTCTACCGCCATTTTAGCCTTTAAATCCTCAATTTCATCCTGTTTGGGTAAAGACAGGGAGTCTTTGGTCAAGAGAAGTTCATTTAGTTCTTTGCCATGGGTCTTGTCCATCTCTGCCGTCAGGTCAGTGTCCATAACATGCGGTTCATAGGCCATTTTTTCCTGCCCGATTTCTTTTCTAATCTTCTCAATCTCTGCGGCAATTTTCTCAATCTCCGTTATGGCCGCTCCGACGGCTTTCTTCATTTTATCTTCCGGCAATTGTTTCGCCCCGGCTTCAATCATGACCACGCCTTCTTTGTTTCCCGAGACAACCAGACCCAAATCAGAAAATTCCATTTGGGAAGTTTCAGGATTAACCACTAACCCTAAATCATCCTTGGTAATATAGCCCATTCTAACGGCTCCAACAGGCCCATTCCAGGGAATAGAGGAAATGTGCAGGGCTGCAGACACGGCAATTAACGACAAAACATCATGGTCATTTTCCCCATCGGTCGACAAGAGTGTGACCATGACCTGAACTTCATTTAAATAGTCTTTGGGAAAGAGCGGGCGGACAGACCGGTCAATGAGGCGTCCGGTAAGAACGGCCTCGTCAGTCGGGCGACCTTCGCGTTTAACCCACCGGGAGCCTTTAATAATCCCGCCGGCATACAGCCGCTCTACAAAATCGATGGTTAACGGAAAATAACCAACATTGGAAACTTTACCGGAAATAACGGTGGCCAAAACTTCGGTGTCGCCATACCGCGCAATAACCGAGGTGTTTGCCCTCATCGCCACTTTATTTATTTCCAGAGTGAGAGTTTTACCTCCAACTTCAAATTCTGTTTTTAAATATTTCTTCATTACTTAGAGAGTCCTAACGAGGCAACCAATTTTTGGTATCTGTCCTTCGCTTTATCTGCCAGATAGTTTAACAGACGACGCCGCTTACTTACAATAGTCAAAAGGCCGCGTCTGGAATGAACGTCGTGCGCATGTTTTTTAAGATGATCGGTGAGTTTGGAAATTCTTTCGGTTAAAATTGCGATCTGCACCTCCGGAGAACCGGTGTCGCCTTTCCCCTGCGCAAACTTATCAATTATTTTCTTTTTATCGTCAGTAGCCAGTGCCATAACTTAAATCTTGGTCATTATACCTAATTTTGGAAGATTTGACAATGAGATGTTTAACTACTGGTAAAAATTTTGCTTAGTTACTGTTATAACTTTTGCTTGCGGGTAACGATTGGAAAAAGCCACTCCCCCAATACGGGCTGAAGATTTTATTTCAATCCCGCGTAATTCTCCGTCATTTTTGGATAAAACAAGGTCAATTTCTGAACCTTGTTTAGTTCGCCAATAGTTTAATTTATAACCAAAATTGCCATAGTAATTAGTTTTTAGAACCTCAGAAATAATAAAATTTTCAAATATATGACCGCTGTCTGGTCGGTTGTTTATTGGTTGAAAATTCTCAATAAGGGCATTACGGAGCCCCAGATCATAAAAATATATTTTTGGCATCTTACCGATTTCATCGCGTTTTTTGGTTGAATATGGCAAAACCTTAAATAAAATGAAGCTTTGTTCAAAAAGATCTATATATCTACTCACTGTCTTTACGTCAATTCCTAACCGTGAAGAAATATCACTATAATTCACAAGCGATCCAATTTGATGCGCCAAGAGTTTTAATAAATTCAACGCCCCCTCTCGGTTTTCAATTAGACGCAAATCAAGGAGATCTTTAAAAACAACACTGTCTATTAAATTTGTCAGATAAGTTGCATCAGACGGACGGGACTCCATTGCGGGATAAAGGCCATATATCAAGACATTGTCCAGTATCGATTGCAAATCAAAAGCGTAAGCTTTTTTTTCATCAAATTTATCTAAAAATAGATTACTAAAATTCTCAACAATCCCTTTCTGCACAAGATATTCGCTGAAAGTTAACGGATAAAGATGGTATTCTATTTTTCGTCCCGCAAGGCTTTCAGAGGCCTTGTTTTTTATATTAAACGCCGAAGATCCGGTGACCATAAGCTTGAATTCTGATATCTGGTCATAAAAAATTTTAGCGGCGTGCCCGGGGTCAGAAAGTTTGTGAATCTCATCGATAACAACTTCTGATAAACCCGGTTTCAAAATCTGACGATAAACAGCCGGGTCATAGCTGTTCAAAGCCTCTCGAACCGGTTCTGTATCAACAGATAAATATTGGGCCTGGGGAAAAATTTTCTTTAAAATTGTGGTTTTACCTACCTGCCGAGCACCTAAAAGGACTAAAACCTCTTTATAATCTTTGAAATGACGCTCTAAAGCCGAATCTAACTGCCGTTTCTGATTAACCATACCCCCATTTTAGTCTTAACTTTTCCGGGTGTCAATACCTGTTTAGTTAATACTAAACCAGTACTCCGAGTCTAATTCAAAAACCTAAACGTCCCGAGGATTTGATCAACTAAGTCCTGGTTTTTAGAAGGTATAGGCGTACAGTCGTATACTACCCCCGGTGAATAAATGTTCAGTTCCACTGCTTTTGTCGAGTCAATTTTTACTAAAATAGCCTTTCTATATTGGGGATTTTCCGCTCCTTGGTAAAAATAGAAAGCGTCTTTATTTCCTATTAGCATTGTGCCGTCATAGTTTTTATCGTTAAAATCAAATCCGAACACATTTTTCCAAATATTTTCAAAACTTGTTCCCGTTTTTTGTTCAATAGTAATATCAACATCACTTACCGTTACTTTCTCAGGAGAACCAGAAACGGAAGTAGCACAAATGATTGGTGAAGAAACTAAACTCACTTTAGAGTTTTTATCAACGATTGTAAGATAATCAGGATATTTAAATTCAAACCCTTTGCCATTATATGTTTTCCAATCTACGACTTCGTTGTTAACCACGGGAATTTCAACTTTTGGTTTTTGGAGTTGTTGGTTTTGGAAGAAAAAATAGCCGGCCATAACTAAGGCGGCGATGGCAATAATTGAAGGAATAATTATTAAAATATTGCCTTTTTGAGAGTTCATGGTTTTATTGTGACAAAGTTTAAGGGCTTTGTCAAACGATTGACGATAAAAGAAAAATTTTAGGGAAATCTTTTGCCCCTATAACTTTTTTGTAAATTTCGTCATTAGTAATAAAAAGATTGGTATCCCCCAATTTTGCCGTTGCCAACTGGATGGCATCCGGAGTTCTCAAATTATAATTTCTTCTGATATCAGCCGCAAAATCCGTTATTAACCAATTCAGTTCGTGGGTAACCA
>CAYHSW010000002.1:0-17912 GCA_964359405.1 uncultured Gammaproteobacteria bacterium
TCGGAAAATGAAAAAATAAATAAAGAACCGGAAAAAATTATTGAACCGGTTCCCGAAGTCACGCCAGTTGCCACGCCGGCGGCAGAAATAATTGTTGAGCCAACTCCGGAAGCCACCCCGGCCGCGGAAATAGTTATTATTGAACCAACGCCGGAAGCAACGCCATCGGCAATATTAGAATGAAAAAAATAATTTTATTATTATTTCTAACCGCTAACTGCTATTTGCTAACTGCTCCCGTCTATGCTGCTGATTTGGATGTTAATTGCCGGGGATCAGGGGTTTGTGATCCGGTAAACCCCGGGTCGATATTTTTAAGTTCCGAAGTTTGGTATCCCGGAAAAACTGTAAGCCGTACAATAAAGCTTTTAAACAGTAGCGGTGGTTCGCAAAAAATTATTACTCAAGCCCAAAATTCCACAGCTTCGGGCAATCTCTCCCGCGTTTTTACTTTTTCCATTATTCGCAATTCC
Organism: uncultured Gammaproteobacteria bacterium; assembly: GCA_964359405.1. GTDB lineage: Bacteria > Patescibacteriota > Microgenomatia > JAMCZE01 > JAMCZE01 > CAYHSW01. Next base: position 474 of record CAYHSW010000002.1, read on the forward strand.
GACTCCACGGTTATCTGGTCAGGAGGTCTGAACAGTTTTTATAACAAAGGCGAAATTGAGCTGGCTACTCTTGGCAATGGTGTCAATGACACCTTCACTTATACTGCGGCCATGGATGCCGTGGCCGGTAATGATTATCAGGGAAAACAAAGCTCCTTTGATCTCTTGATTGGCTTTGCCGGAATCCCTGCCGGGTCATCAGCCCCATCTGCCCCGTCCTGTAACGACACGAAGCCGGGAAGTGCTCCGGTTTTAACCGGGGCGGTCGCCGGCACAAATTCCGTAACCCTTTATTGGACTGAGGCCGCCGATCCGGTGACTTATTATCTGGTGGCTTATGGAAATTATGGTAATCCCAATGTTGGCGGCAAAGGAACAACAAGTTACACCGTGACTCATTTGTCCGGGAGGACAACTTACACTTTTAAAGTCCGGGCGGGCAACGGTTGTAAGCCCGGGGATTATTCCAATGAACTGTCCGCTACCCCGGGCGGTGTTTATATTGAAGAAGGTCCGGCTGAAGGTTTTATTCCCGGAGTTTTGGGCGAGGCAACGCCGAGTGCCGATACTGTTAATATTCTTGGGGAAAGTACCACCGATTTTCCCTGGTGGATTTTGGTCGCTGGCGGCCTCGCTATTGTACTTGCCTTCCTTTTTATGCTTAAATGGAAGCATAATGATAATTAATCTCATTCTTCATTTCTTTACCCCGCGGCACACGAATAATCACCGGCCGGTGGCCATTTCTTTTTCGGCAATAACAACATATATTGTCTTTTTATTAGTTTTTCAAATCGGGTTGACATTAACTGCCAAACTTAATCCGGAAATTTTAGGTTACGCCACGAATATTTCTGTCTCGGATTTATTAAGGTTGAGTAATGAAAAACGGATGGAAAACGGAGCCGAAATATTAACTTATAATGATAAATTGGCCAACGCCGCGGCGGCCAAGGCCGCGGATATGTTTGCTGCTCAGTATTGGGCGCACACCAGCCCGACAGGACGCGATCCGTGGTCGTTTATTATTAATGCCGGTTATTCCTATCTCTATGCCGGGGAAAATCTTGCCCGGGATTTTGCTGACAGTAAAGGCGTTGTCGAGGCCTGGATGAAATCGCCAACCCATCGGGAAAATTTGCTGAATGACCGTTATAAAGAAGTGGGGTTTGCGGCTGTCAACGGGAAGTATGGCACTTATGAAACGACACTGGTGATCCAGATGTTCGGGACTCCGCCGTCAGGTACTCCAACTGTGGAAGCTCCAGTTAAACCCCTAAACACAATTCCTATTTACTCAACTCCATCAGGTATGGTTCTTAACGTCCAAACAACCAATAAAACGGACTATTTTGGCTTAACAAAAGCCGTTTCCTTGGCTCTGACCGTTATGCTGATGGTGGCTTTAGCGATTGATGCTATTTTGATTTACCGGCGGCGCACCGTTCGTGTTTCCGGGCACAATCTGGCCCATCTGATGATTTTACTTGTCCTTTTTATTGTTTTAAACTTAGTTAGTCGCGGTGTTATTTTATGATAAAACATTTAATTGACTTTGTGGCCTTAGGAATAATTCTCGGCCTGTCCCTGTTCGGACTTTATTTTTTTAGGCACCAGACGGATAAACAAATAATTGTTACTGTCTTGTTGGGAACTTCTTATATTTTATGGGGAGTTTTTCACCATCTTCACCTTGGTAACTTGAAATTTCAGGTGGTTATGGAGTATATTTCCATCAGCGCCTTAGTGGTCTTTATCTTAACTCTCTTCCTGCTCAGAGTTTAATAAATAATGAAAGGAATTATTTTAGCGGGCGGACTTGGAACAAGATTATATCCTCTCACGTGGGCGACCAATAAACATCTTCTTCCGGTCTATGACCAGCCGATGATTTTTTATCCAATCCAGACGTTAGTAAAAGCAGGAATTAAAGAAATAATGATTGTTGCCGGCGGGCCCCATGCCGGCCATTTTATTCAGGTTTTGAGAAATGGTAAAAATCTAGGAGTCAAACATCTGGAATTTACATATCAGGACACAGAGGGCGGGATTGCCCACGCCTTATCGTTGTGTGAAGATTTTGCAGATAATCAACCGACTGCTGTAATTCTGGGAGATAATACCACTGACGCGGATATTACAGAACCTGTCAAAAAATTTAAAAACGGGGCGACAGTTTTCTTGAAAAAGGTTCCAGATCCGCAAAGGTATGGTGTTCCGGTATTTGACCGAAAAAACAAAAAGAAAATAATTAGCATCGAAGAAAAGCCAAAAAAACCAAAATCAAATTATGCCGTTACCGGGCTTTACATTTATGATCATCAAATCTTTGATATTATCCGGGGGATAAAACCATCAGCACGAGGTGAATTGGAAATAACAGATGTTAATAATGCCTATTTACAGCAAAAAAAGTTAAATTGGACAGAGTTAAAAGGTTATTGGACTGACGCGGGAACGTTTGATAGTCTTTATAAAGCTGGAGACCATTGGGCGAAGAAAAATAAAATATGAAATTACTTGTTACCGGTGGGTGTGGATTTATTGGCAGTAATTTTATCCGCTATTGGCTTAAAAACCACAAATACGACTCTATTATTAATTTGGATAAACTAACCTATGCTGGACACTTGTCCTCGACGAAAGATTTTAAAAAAAATTATAAATTTTTAAAGGATGATATTTGTGACCCGAAAATAGTCGACAAAGCAATGGCAGGAGTTGATTATGTCGTCCATTTTGCAGCCGAGAGTCATGTTGACCGGTCAATTTTAACGCCGGCAATTTTTATTCAAACAAATGTTATGGGAACCCAAGTTTTACTCGATGCGGCGTTAAAACACAAAGTTAAAAGATTCCATCATGTGTCTACCGATGAAGTTTTTGGAGCATTATCACTTGAAACTAAAAATAAATTTAACGAATCAACTCCGTACAATCCGCACAGTCCGTATTCGGCGTCAAAAGCAGCTTCAGATCATTTGGTTCGTTCTTACTTTGACACTTTTGGTTTGCAGGTAACCATTACAAATTGTTCCAATAATTACGGCCCGTATCAGGATCCGGAAAAAATGATTCCCAGATTTATTACAAATTTATTGTCCGGTGAAAAAGTTCCGGTTTATGGAGATGGGAAATATACCCGCGACTGGCTTTATGTCGAGGATCATTGCCGAGCAATCGATGTTGTTTTGTTAAAAGGCAAAGTCGGGGAGACATATTGTGTCGGCGGACAAGCAAAAGACACTAACAATTTAGAATTAACACATAAAATTCTAAAGCTGTTAAATAAAAACGAAAGTTGGATTGAATATGTTAAAGACCGGCCCGGGCATGACCGCAAATATGCAGTTGATTGGACAAAGATCAATAAAGAGCTTGGTTGGAAACCGCTCTATGAACTTGACTCTTGGTTAACAAAAACAGTAGAATGGTATAAAGATAACAAGTGGTGGTGGCAGCCGCTCAAGCAAAAATCCGAGTTAATATATAAAAAATAATATGGGATTTATACCTGCAAATAATTCAAAAATTAAAACTGAGAAACAGGAGTCTTTATTTCGTCAGACATACGACAAAGCACCGACCCCCAAAGGGGTGTTTATTCTTAAATTAGCAGTTTTCCCTGATGATTGGGGGGGCAGCTTTAAGGAGAATTTAAGAGTAAATGACCAGGGATATGTGGCATCATTATTAGAACAAGGGATTAATTTTAAAATTATGCAATCTAACACTTCAGTATTCACTCCTGGATGTCATCGATTTTGGCATGTTCACCCCGAACAGAATGAACTTTTAGTAACCAGTCGATTAATGATAGTTGGTCTTATTGACAGAAGGTCAGATTCTCCCACATACAATGTAAAATCAAAAATTGTTTTGAGCGCAGATAAGGCATTATATGTTCCTGCTGGAGTAACACATGGTTTTTTAAACCCTGACACTAAAAACGATTCAGTATTAATTTATTTTACTGATAAATATTTTGTTCCCGGCGATGATACACAGGAATATAGAATTGACCCCAAAAACTTACCATTCGATTTTGTTAAACCTGAAATAATGTAATTATGAAAATATTAGTTACTGGGGCTTCGGGGTTAGTCGGGTCAAGGTTTGTGGAACTATCAAAATTTAAAGAGTCCTTGATTTGTCCAAGAAAAGAAGAACTTGATATCACAAATCCGAATTTGGTATTGCCATCAGCTGACGTAGTTATTAATTTTGCCGCTTACACTAACGTTGGCGAGGGGGAAAATCAAAGAAATGATAAAAATGGTTTGTGCTGGAAAATAAATGTTGACGGTGTAAGTAACTTACTCCAAGCATCAAAAGATGCCTTTTTTATTCAAATATCCACAGACATGGTTTTTTCGGGGGAGGCAGGACCATATTCCGAAGATAATTTGCCGGAAACGGATCCTAATAAGGTAACCTGGTATGGGTTTACCAAAGGTGAAGGGGAAAGATCGTGTAAAGATCATACAATTTTGCGTTTAATTTATCCGGTTCGGGCGAAATTTGATAAAAAATTAGATTATTTGCGAAAACCATTATCATTATTTGATCAGGGGAAACTTTATCCTATGTTTACCGATCAACAAGTTTCGTTTACTTTTATTGATGAAATTTGCCTTGCGTTGGACAAAATAATTGAAAAAAGAACAGAAGGTATTTTTCATGCGAGCTCCTCTGATTTAACAACCCCATTTGAGTTAGGTAATTATTTATTGGAAAAAACTCGAGGAGTTAAAAACGCTGTAAAAGAAGGATTTTTACCTTTAAATTCAATTCGTTATCCAAAACTTGGAGGGTTAAAAGTTGAAAAGACAGAAAAAGAATTAGGGATTAAATTTAGCTCGTGGAGAGAAATTATTGATAAATTAGTGGAACAAGGTATATGAAAAATAAAACAAAAACAGCATTTATTACCGGCGTTTCGGGACAGGATGGGAGTTATCTCGCAGAGCTGCTTCTTAAGAAAAATTATCGGGTAGTGGGGATGGTAAGGCGGACTTCCGCAAACACTCATTTGGAAAATATTAAAAATATCCGCAACGACATTGAGGTTGTTTATGGCGATTTGATTGACGGTGTTGTATTAACTAATATTTTGCTTCAACATAAACCTGACGAAATTTATAATCGGCTCGCTTAAACTCGCCTCATGCGGCGAACCGATTACGCCGCTAACATTGCCGCCCAATCGGTCCCCCGGGAATCTTTCAAACAACCAATTCACACGGCGGAAATTACCGCTCTGGGGCCGGTCAGATTGCTCGAAGCCATGAAACAAATTGTCCCCAAAGCCCGGTTTTACCAGGCGTCAACTTGTGAAATATTTGGCAACCCGGCCGGTATGCCGAAAAAAACCGTTTTTGATGAAAGCGGACCGTTTAGCCCTAATAATCCATATGCCATTGCCAAATATTATGCTCATCAAATGGCGCTGTATTACCGTAATTCCCAGAAAATGTTTGTTTCAACGGGGATACTCTTTAACCATGAAAGCCCAAGACGGGGGCCGGATTTTGTTACCCGGAAAATTGCCCGGGGGGCTGTTTGTATCAAATTAAACGTAAAAAATCCGCCGGTTAACGAAGACGGCAAACCGATTGTCCAAAACGGGAAGTTGGCCATGGGGACTTTGGAAACAATCCGCGATTGGGGGTTTGCCGGAGATTATGTTGAAGCGATGTATAAAATTTTAAATTATGATAAACCGGAAGATTTTGTAATTGCGACCGGAATAAAACATACCATCCGTGATTTTTGTGAAGAAGCTTTTTCTTCTTTGGGGTTAGATTATAAAAAATATGTAATTATTGATCCGGTATTTGTCCGGCCGAGCGAAATTGAATATATGGTCGGAGATGCCTCAAAAGCTAAAAAAGTGCTGGACTGGAAACCCAAAGTTGATTTTAGAGGATTGGTGAGGATGATGGTTAATGCTGAACTAGCGGTTTTTAAGTAACCCGGCTATGGTATAATTAGAGCATGGTACCGAAGTTTTTACAGGGAGTTTTATGGAGCATGTCCGTGGATAAATTAGATATTAAGCGGGATCAGGATTATATTGTTCATCAAGTGCTGGCTTATGGCGCGTGGGTTCATTTATTGTGGCTTTTAAAAACATATTCGCGGGCGCAAATTCAAAAAGTTTTTATAGATTACCCCTCAAAAGACTATACTCCGTCAGCATTTAATTTTGCCAGAAGTGTTTTTTTAGATCCATCATGTCCTGTTGACCAGTCGCTCTATGTTAAAACTTTTCCTAGAAACATTGGACCATGATAGGCAAGAGACTTTCCTAATGTTAGGGAAGTTTTCTGGTGTTGGTATTCTGGCTGGTGGTACGGCAATTACTTTACAAATTGGCCACAGGTTATCATACGATTTTGATATTTTTACTAGCGGTCCAATTACTGAAAATATTTGGAATAAGGTTAAACGAGTATTTGGTTCAGGATGTGCCAGGACATTGCAAACCAAAACACAGCTGAATTTTTTGACCCCTAAAAGTGTTCGGGTAACGTTTTATCATGCAGGATTCCCTCCGTTATTTCCAACAATAAAAACGAATAGTTTAGACTTATATGATTTGAAAGATTTAGCGACCAATAAAGCCTATACTGTTGGTCGTAGGGGTAAATGGCGGGACTATATTGATTTATATTTTTTGCTTAAAGAAAAGAAAATATCCTTGGGGGAACTGGTTAATTTAACTAAAAGGCGTTACGGCGATGATTTTTCCGAAAAATTATTTCTAGAACAGTTAATTTATTTTCGTGATATTAAGAAATTTTCAATTGATTTTTGTCGAGACGAGACGGCACCGGAAAATGTTCAAAAGTTTCTAATTGAAGATGTAAAAAAACTTACCGATTCTCTCGCCATTTCTTGATTTCTGCATGATTGCCGTTGAGAAGAATTTCCGGAACTTTCCAACCGTTAAAAGTTTCGGGGCGGGTATATTGGGGAAATTCTAAATAATTATCATTAGAAAAGCTCTCTATTTCAGTCGCTTCGGGTTCAAGGACGCCCGGGATGAGACGAGTGACGGTGTCGGTAATAACCATGGCCGGGATTTCCCCGCCGGTTAAAACATAGTCGCCAACCGATACCGCCTCGTCGATTAAATAATCTTTAACCCGTTCATCAACGCCTTCATAATGTCCGCAAATAATAATTAATTGATCTAATTTTGCAAATTCTCTGGCCATTTTCTGATTAAATTTTTTCCCTCTTGGATCCATAAGAATAGTTTTTGTTTTTTGTTTCTTGTTTCTTGTTTCTTCGATCGTATTGAATATTGGTTCAACCCGCAAAACCATGCCGACACCGCCGCCGTAGGGCCGGTCATCAACCGAGCCGCGTTTGTCAACCGCCCACTTTCTTAAATTGTGTAAATTAATTTCCACTAACTTTTTATCCCGCGCACGTTTGACAATTGACTCGTCAAACGGTCCCTTAAACATATCTGGGAATAAAGTAATAATATCAAATGTCATAGTATTTGCAAAATAAGATTTATTATTCGAGCCTTGTCTTTCGGATTACTTTCGGCAACTAAAATTGTCAAGGCAGTTAAAGCCGCAGGAGTGATTTTATTTAAATTCAAATTACCGAATTTTCTAAGAAACCAAATAAATGAGTAGGCACCGCAGCGTTTATTTCCGTCAATAAACGGGTGATTTTTAACCATAAAATATAGGAGATGGGCAGCTTTTTCCTCTATGGTCGGATATAAATCTTTGTTGGCAAATGATTGCAAAACGTCGCCAATTATAGCCTTTAGATTGCCGGATTCTCTTTCAACTCCAAAAAAGTTTTCACCGTTTATTTCCTTTTTAAGATTAGTTAAAACTTCTACTAACTGATCCGCCGTAAGGGCGGCTGCCTTTTTAGTAGCTCCGGTTGTTTTTAATTTATCCTTGTCATAGGCATCAAGAGAAAACCAAGTATCGGCAAATAATTTAATAAGTTCCAAAGCATCACTCGAATCAACTATTATTCCTGACGGTAACAAACTTCGCACTTCTTCCACGGTTTTAATAAATTCGTCATAATTCTTTGCAATTCTCGAGCGATTAATTGTGTAACCTTCAATTATGTGTGTTTTCAATACCTTTGTCGTCCATTTGCGAAATTCTATGGCGATTTTTGAGTTTGTACGGTATCCAAGGGCTAAAATAACATCCAACGAGTATAACTTCGCAGGTCTATCAGAATTTGCAATGTGCATTTTTTGCACATTGCTTTTTTGATCAAGTTCCCCTTCTCTTATAATATTATTAAGGTGGCGGGTGATTACAGTCCGATCCACACCAAATAATTTTGTAATTTGGGCTTGGGTTGCCCAAATAGTTTCGGCTTTAAAATCACCTCGCAACTCGATTGCCCCCGATTTTGCTTGATATATAACAATATTTGAAATATATTTATTAGCCATCTTCTGTATTTTACTCTCAATCTTTGTTATACTCAATTTATGAATAAAATTCCGAAAATTGTTGTTGTTATTCCAACTTATAACGAAATTACTCAAACAAAGCGAATGATTGAGGTGGTTCTTGAACAGGTTTTTCCAAAAATAAAGGATCATGAAATGATGCTTCTTTATGTTGATAGTCATTCTCCCGATGGAACTTGGAAATTGGTTCAAGATGAAAGTAAAAAATATCCCAAACAGTTATTTTTACTCGATGAAGGCGGTAAATATGGTCTTGGTAAAGCCTATGAGCATGGGTTTCGATATGCCATTGATAAATTACAGGCTGACGCTGTTATGGAAATGGATTCTGATTTCCAACACGACCCATTTGATATTCCTCGATTTATAAAAGAGTTTGATGGTAATGCAGATTATGTAATTGGCTCACGTTATATAAGGGGAGGGTCAATTCCAAATGAGTGGAGTTTCGGGCGGAAATTTTTATCGATTGTGGGTAATTTAGTTTATCGTGTGGGATTATTGATGTGGGATATACATGATTTTACTACTGGTTTTAGATTAGCAAGAGTAAAAGGGTTTCTTGGTGACATCGATTTTAACGTAACTTTTTCAAAAAAGTCATTCACTTATAAAACTTGGTTACTATATGAGATGAAAAAGAGAGGAGCAAAAGTGGTGGAAATTCCTATTATGTTTAATCTACGAAGTGATGGTGACAGTAAAATGACTACTAATAATATTTTCGATAGTTTGTGGCTTATTTTAGATATATGGCAAACAAGATTGTCGTCGTAGCACCAACATACAACGAAGAGGAAAATATTGCCGCTTTTATTGAAGCGGTTTCCAAATATCCGGTGGCACTTCTCATTTCCGACTCACATTCGAGCGACAAAACGGCGCAAATAGTTAAAAAATATAAAGATGTTTATTACTTGGATGTTAAAAAACGCGGTCTTGGTTTAGGGCTTTCTGAAGGGCTAAATTACGCTGTTGATAAATTAGGAGCGGACATCCTTATAACGATGGAGGCCGATCTTTCTAATGATATCTCAAAATTACCGGACTTTATCAAAAAAGTAAAAACTGCTGATTTAGTTATCGGCAGCCGGTATGCCAAGGGTGGTGGCGTTAAAAACTGGTCTTGGTGGCGCCGATTGTTATCCCGGACGGCAAACCTTACTTTGTCAGTGATATCTCTGACTTTTAACATAAGTGAGTTTACCAATCTTTATCGGGCTTTCGACAAAAAAGTTTGGGAGGCAATAAAAGATAAGGTTTCGGTTCATAAAGATTGGCTCTTTGTCCCCGCCTTTGTTTTTGAAGCTTTGGGGACAAATTTTAAGATTGTCGAAGAGCCATATATATTCTTAGACAGATTCGGCGGCCGGTCAAAAATGAAAACTGTTTCCTATGCCAAAGATTTGTTACGTTATGCCATAAAATTCCGGTTAGAAAGATCCGCGCCATTCTTTAAATTTTTAGTCGTTGGGGGATTTGGGTTTTTCATAAACACCGCAGTTTTGATAATCGGGGTAAATCTGGGAATGGTCCCGGCCAATTCGGGGATGCTTGGTGCCGAATTTGCCATAATTTCGAATTTTATTTTAAATAATCTTTGGACCTTTTCTGATCGGAAAGTAACCACCCCGGTCGAAATTATTAAAAAGTTTATTCCCTTCAATGTTTTATCATTTGGGTCGGCAGTTATCCAATTTATTTTTCTTAAGATCGGAGAATTAATATTTGGATTGGAGCACTATAAAGCTTCATTATGGTATATGCTTTTCTATGTCGCCGGCGTTGCCGTCGGTTTGGTGTGGAATTATATAATGTATAGCAAGGTGATTTGGAAAAAGAAAAATAAATAGGTGTATAATATCTTTATGGAAACAAAAATTCTCGATTATAGAATAATTATTGAACCGGAAACCCGCGATGACGGGTCAGCGGTGTATTGCGCCTCCTGTCCAACTTTAGGAGTCTATGATTATGGCAACTCTGTGGAGGAAGCACTAAAAAGTATAAAGGATGGCATCCAGTTAGCAGTCGAGTTACTGGCTAAAGAAAAAAAATTGGTTCCCATGGATAATTTGGATAGTCAGATAATAACTTCAATGAAAATAGCCGTTCCGTATAAGCCAAATTTTTCATTTGCATAATAATGCCCAAACTTCCGTCTGATATTAAAGGTAAAGAACTGGTTAAAATTCTCCTAAAATTGGGATTTATAGAAAAAGGCCAAAAAGGAAGCCATTTGCGCTTGACTAATCCTGATGGTCGTTGGACACAGATTCCAATTCATTCAAAACCGATTCCTCGTGGAACATTGCGAGCAATTTTACGACAAGCGGGATTGAATGTGGAGGATATTGAATGAAAAAATGACCCCCCTAACTATCTTTTCAGAAGAGCCCGGGGGCTCTTATCGTTAGAGGGGAACGTTTAAGAGATTATGTCAAAAAAAATAAATTTTGTCAAGTTATTATTAATATTGATCTTAATTCTCGCAGCAATTTTAAGATTTTACAAACTGCCGGAATATTTGCAATTTTTGGGGGATCAGGGGAGGGATCTTCTGATCGTTAAAGCGATGATCGTTGACCATAAATTTACTTTATTGGGTCCAACGGCTTCGGTCGGCGGTTTTTACACCGGCCCGGTATATTACTATTTTATGTTGCCGTTTTTAGCGTTATGGCAGCTTGATCCTGTTGGCCCAGCCGTCATGTCCGCCTTATTTGGGTTGGCCACCATTATTTTAGTCTATTTTTTTGTGAAAGATATTGCAGACAAAAAGGCGGGAGTTCTGGCTGCCTTGTTAACTGCTTTTTCCCCAAAGATGATAGACCTGTCCCGGTTTTCCTGGAATCCCAATCCGATACCATTCTTCTCACTGGCGGCGGTTTACAGTTTGTATAAAAGAAAAGTTTTTCTGGCCGGGCTTTTTGTGGGGATATTGGTTCAACTGCACTATATCAATTTAGTCATGATCCCCGTCATTGGATTGATGACAAAAATAAAGGATTGGTGGAAGTTGTTTATTGGATTCTTTGCGGGGCTATCTTTATTTTTGATTTTTGAACTACGGCACGGGTTTCCTAATTCTCAAAGTGTTATGGAATTTATATTTCGTGGGGGGCAAACGGTGGCGCCAAGAACCTTTAATTTCCCGGAATTGTTTATTGAAATTTATCGCCGGACTTTTGAAAATGTTTTCCAGACCTCTGATAATTTAATTTTTAACATCGTAATTTATCTGGCTTTATTTATATTTTTGTGGCAACGAAAATGGCCGCTTATTGTCTGGCTTATTCTTGGATGTTTGGGGCTGGGGTTTTACCGCGGGACTTTGTATGAACACTATTTTAACTTTTTATATATCCTCCCCTTTATTATTTTAGGAATCGTTCTGACCAGACGGTGGTTTTTAATTCCAATTGCGGTTTTTTTCCTGTATTTGTCTGTTATCAAGTGGTATATCTGGAGCCCGCCCAATAATCAGATAGGGCAGACCAAAAACGTGGACAAAGTTGTCATGGATATGCTCGGGGGGGAAGATTTTAATTTTGCCCTGATAACTCCCGGCAATTCCGATCATGCTTATCGTTACTTTTTAGAGCTTAATGGTAAAAAAGCTAAAGTAATTTATAATCCGGATATCGACCCCGAAAGGAAAAGCGTTGCCAGTCAGTTGATTGTAGTTTGCGAAGGTCCTTGCGCCCCCTTGGGGAGCCCTCTTTGGGAAGTGGCGGGTTTTGGCCGGGCAGAAATTGCGGACTCAAAGCAAGTGCCTGTTGGAATAACGGTCTACAAACTGGTACACTATAAAGGTGGATAAAATATATTTATCAGTTGTTATTCCTTGTTATAACGAAAAAGAAAACCTTCAAAGGGGAGTTCTTGATGAGGTTCGGGATTATTTAAAAAGACAACCATATACCTGGGAAGTAATCATTGTTAATGATGAGTCCCCAGACGGATCAGATGACTTGGTCCAAAAGTTTTGTGAAAACAACTCCGGGTTCAGATTAATTTCTATAAAACATGGAGGTAAGGCGATAGCCGTCTATTCTGGGGTTAAAGAAACTAAAGGCGAAATAACCCTTTTTACTGACATGGATCAATCTACTCCAATTGTCGAATTAGCTAAAATTCTGCCGAAATTTAATGAAGATTTTGACATTGTTATAGGAAGCCGCGGGCTTGAAAGAAAAAACTCTTCATTGTTTAGAAAATTAGCATCATTTATTTTCAGAAATTTTAGAGAAATTTTACTTTCTTCGCATGTAGTTGATACTCAAGCCGGGTTTAAAGCTTTTAGAACGGTTGTCGCCAAAGAACTTTTTTCGCTTTTGACGATCATAAAAAATACCGGTCAGGCCAATGGATGGACAGTAAGTGCTTTTGATGTTGAGCTTTTAACGATTGCGGAGATTAGAGGATATAAAATTGCTGAAGTATCGATTGTTTGGGAAGATCGCGATGAGTCAATTGCAAAAGCTAAAGAACGTAAACAAGGGAAATTTATCAAAGAATCGATTGATATGGCGAGAGAGGTTATAAGAGTTAAATATAACATGATGGTGGGCCGGTATAAAAAATGATCTTCGCATATTTTTTTGTCCTGTTTTTATTATCAATATATTCTTATTCGCAGATTGATTTAAATTTAACTCTTCTGCAAACCCCTTGGTTTCTAAGCTTTAAATCCGCACTCATTAACTTAGGTTACTATAACCGTCCGTTATCAACAGTAATTTTTACTGTGTTAGTTCTATTACTTTATATTATTAAACCAAAAAAGATTATTTTAGCAATCGGCGGAGTTTGTTTAATATCGTTGTTATCGTATCCATTTTTATCGCATGATTTTTTCAATTATATCTTTGATGCCCGGATTGTCACACTATATCACCAGAACCCCTATTTTTTCAAAGCTCTCGATTTTCCCAATGACACTTGGATCAGGTTTATGCAATGGACCCATCGGACATATCCCTACGGCCCGGTTTGGTTGGTTCTAACTATAATTCCGTCATTTCTGGGTTTTGGGAAATTCATTCTGACCTTATTAAATTTTAAACTCTTATTTACCGCGGCATATATCTTAAATTGCTATTTAGTAAATAAAATCAATCCTAAAAATTTAAAGTTTTTTGCGTTAAACCCTTTGATTATTTTGGAGACTCTTTATTCACCGCACAACGAAGCGTTGATGCTAACCTTTTTACTTTTGGCGGTTTATCTATACAAAAATAAAAAATTAGCGGTATTAAATTTATTTTTATCAGGCGGTATCAAGTTCTTAACCTGGATCTTAACCCCATTTATCTTTTTAGATCGGGAGAAATTTATTAAATTGTCACTAATATTAGTTGCAGTTGGACTGATCCCCGTTGTTTGGCAGCGGGAAGCGTATCCATGGTATCTGGTTACCCTTATCGGTTTGGTGGCAACAATTCAAATGCCAAAACTCCAAAAGTTTTTAGCCATATTTTCTTTTGGTTTGCTTTTACGCTACGTGCCATTTTTGTTTGTTGGTTCCTATCCGCCGGAAGTGACTCTGGTTCAAAATATTATAACCGTTATCTCTCTACTATGCGGACTAAAGTTTTTGTTATTTTAATTATTCTACTTGGATTGGGATTAAGGTTTTATCATTTGGATAAAATTGCGGCGTTTGATTATGACCAGGAAGTGGCAGCCAACTGGGTTAAAAATCTGGTTGTTGATCATAAGTTTTCTCTTATTGGTCAGGAAACGTCAGTAAGCGGAGTCTACATCGCCCCATTTTTTTATTATCTTTTAGCTCCGGTCTATTTCTTTTCCGGGATGAATCCGTTCGCGGCTAATATTTTTGTGGTTTGTCTTTCCGTTTTAACCTTAATTTATCTTTACAAATGGAGCAAAAGTTTGATTGTGATCTTTCTATATGCCATTCATCCGGGTCTCATTATTTTTAATCAAACGGTGGCTCCCTCAAGCCTCGTTTTTGTTATTGCCGCCGGAGTCGGCTATTATCTGACCAAAATTAATAAAAAATTTTATGATTATTTGATACTGGGGCTTTTTCTGGGGCTGACTTTTAGCGCCCATCCGCCGTCGGTTTTATTAATCCCCCTGACCCTATTATTATTTATTCGCCAAAAAGAAAAACTCAGAAATTATTTCTTTGTTTTAGTACCGGTTTTTATCCTAGTCTCGCCACTCTTAGTTTTTGAACTAAAACACGGGTTTCTTATTTCCAGAAATATATTGGCAATACAAACGCACGGTTATGATTTTTTATTTTTTGCCAGGATTTTGGCAAATGTAAAATTGTTTTTGCTTTATTTTGCGGGGATGATTGTGTCGTCAGATGCCTGGTTTATCCAGTATCCGTTGATGATCGTCGCCGCCTGGTTATTTTTTCGGGTCAATGATCTATTGTTTAGACTCTGGTTTCTGTTACCCCTTATTTTTATTATGATTTATCCCCGGCCGGCGCCGGAATATTATTTGCAGGTCATCACCCCGTTGGCAATAATTTATGCCGTAAAATATCTACCGAAAATACTTATCCCGGCAATAATTATTCTATCAGTGGTATCAAGTTATTTAGCCCTGCCAAAACGGGACAACCAGGTCAACTTACAATATAAGACCCAAGCTGCCCACTATCTGGCTACAAAAAATCCCGCTGTAATTTATTTTTCGACGGATCTTGGTCAAGGGTGGGGGTTTAATTATCTCTTCTGGTGGCAAGGAATCAAGTTGAATTCTGCAAATGATAAATACCAAATAATCATTCCCGCCTCTCGTGAACCGCTAACAGAAGGTATTTTATTTGGAGCTATAAAGGTAACCAAGATCAACTAGTTTTTGGACATAAAGGTCCGCGACGTCTTTGCGGAAATTGAAGTTCTCATTTAAGTTAAAATCATTAATTTTACTGTCTTTAAACCGCCAGGCAGCCGGCAGTTGGATGTAATTCTTGTCAAGAAAATCCTGGAAAAACCGGCTGTATTCGGCTGATTGGCCGAAAGCAGAGTAGTCGCGGCGGAATATGATGACTGGCGGCATATTTTTAGTATAATCAGCGAGAATCTCGGTTTTGATTTTGTCGATGCCGGCAAATTGGGGTAGAATCCAATGGTAAAGCGACGGCACGCGGCAATTGGCATAATACATTTCTTCAAACTCGAACGGGCCGATCCAGCAATAATCGTTTTTGGTCAATAGTTTGTTCATTATTGGGGCAACAGCCGGCCGGTCATAAATGAGCGGGGCCTCGCCCATATACCGGGTGTAGTTTAACCGCCAGAAATCCGCCAGTAAAAACATTCCGGCAAAAAACCAAAAGAATCCGAGGATATATATCAGAACCGGAAACGATTTTTGTTTAATTAAGAAGAATGCATTAAATAAAGTTAAGACGAAATAAACCGCCATCTGATAATCGGTGGCCCGGACGTCACCAAGATTACCCCGGGCATTTACATACACAATAACCAAGAAACAAGAAACAAGTAACAAAAACTTTCGTTTTAGTAATAAATATAACCAAAAGACAGTATTAGTTACGGCTAAAGTAGCGGTCATGGGAAACCGGAAATCAGTTCCCTTAAGTCCTGCCAAAAGCGGCTGGTACTGGTTAATGAAGTTATTCATAATGACGACCATATAGCGGATGGGGTTAAACGAAGTCGATCCCGGCGGCCGGGGATAGTTGTAGATATAATAGCTTTTATTGTAATTAACTTCCTGGTATAAAAAGTTGGGCAGGGAACCGGTAACAAGTAAATAAAAGCCAAAAATTATATAAGGAATTGCAAATATAATTAAAAACTTTTTAAGATTTTTTGAATATAGTAATGTGAACAGGGCGAGAAATCCCACAGCGTATAAATAAGTTGGCGAGTTCAAAACGGTTAGTGCTGAAAAGACCGAAATAAGCCACAGATCGCGGCTATTTAGTTTCTCATTGAGGAAACTTTTATACAGAAAAAGTCCGTAAGCGGGGACTAATAAATAGGCGCTTAAAGTATCGGCCAGAAGCATTTGTCCCCAGAAAAAAGGCATGGAAACAGCAAGTGCCAGAATAAATAAGACAGAGACGTATTTTTTTAAAATCTTGTAGATTATAAAAAACAGGCCAAAATAGAACACGGCCAAGACGAGGCGAAAATGAACAAACGATGTGCCGCTAAAGATATTAATCACGGCTGCTATCCAGTACGAAATCGGACCGTGGTGAGAAAAGAAGCCGCTGTACGGCAGAATTCCGTGAAGGATTAACTTGCCGCCAAGGATATTATCGAATTCATCAGGATAAGAAGCGTAGAGGGAATTGGCAATCAGGATCGTAAATAACGCCGCAAATAAAATAATAAGGCGAGACCGCATAGAGTTAATATGGATATTATAGCACCAATTTTTAAACTCATGGGATCGTACTGAAAAATAACTGTGTTGTCTCCGGCCGGGACGGGGACGGCCCGAAAACTAAAATCCGCCCGGTAAATTTTAGTCTCTATATTATTTACATAAGCCTTCCAACCGGGGTAATAATTATCGGACAAAAAAAGCAAATTATTTTCCGAAGAATTCGTATTAACCACCACTTTTGTTGGTTCATAAGTCGTCATTTTGGCTTGTCCGGAAGCTATTTTTATGTTTGGTTCTTCCTCTAAAATTACAGTTTTTGATAAATCAATATTTGGATCAAAAATTTTATCTAATATTTTTTGCGAATCAGTTTCCACAATGTAATTGTTTACTAAAAACGCCCTTGGGAGTGCACTTTCATTTCTGGTAAATTGCCATTCATTATTTTGATATCTTAAAATATTTTTCACCCCCAACAAACTAAGTAATTTTTTAACTGTTGCGGAGTTAGTGGCAATTGGCTCGCTCATAGTTACCTCTATGCGCTCTAACACCGGGCTGTTTTTGGCAGCCGCAACCAACTGCCCGTACCGTTTGGAAAAAATCGGGTCAAA
>CAYHSW010000002.1:18012-22803 GCA_964359405.1 uncultured Gammaproteobacteria bacterium
CTGATTTTTTTGGAATAATTATTTAATCCGTACGCAGCCAAGACGCTAAGACTAAAGGTTGTTAAGATTAAAATTCGACTTGGTTGAAAAGTGGAAACAAGAGGTATTGCCGTTAATAAATTTCTAACCAGCGGTAAATTGCTGGTTAAAATAAAAGTAATTACTGAGGAAAAGGCAAAAAATTTAGAACGGGTTATACCGTAAATCGCAAATATTAACGGGATAAGTCCTATATACAATACAGTTTCATTGTATGATCCAACGGTAAAATAATTATAACTACCCGGATGGCCGGTGATATCCGGGGCGATGGTTTTAATAAGTTGAAACGGTGAAAGCAAATATTTGGTAAAAACAGTATCGATTTTAACAAATGATCTGACCGACTCGCGAAAGGCTTCAAAAGAGGGGATTAATTGGATGGCAGTAATTCCAAAACTAAGCAAACAGGAAACAATAAATAATTTTAGACTCTTCTTGTACAGAGAATAAAAAAAAGCCAAAGCAAAAATATAAAAAGAAATTTGCAAGTAACCGGCTAAAATGCACATCGTCAGGGCAAAAATCAAAATTAGTTTTTTCTTAGTCTCAATACCATAAAATATTAAGGGGAGCCAGATTGCAGATTGGGCAACGGCGACCGCCTCCTGCGACCAGGTAATAATGAACCCAGAAAAGCCGAAAGCAAAAGCTCCAAACAAGCAGGCATCTTTATTTAAATTTAAGGATTTTAAATACAGAAAACAAAAAATTGATCCTAAAAACGGCGGAAGAATGATTAAGAAACTCCATGGCAGATGAGTAAAGGGATAAAAGACTGCCGATTGGAAATTAGCCATTACCGGGTTGCCGGAAAAAATATATGGGTTCCAAAGATAGAGCCCGGATTCGTGTTGCGGGTAGAAAAATCTCAAAAGATCGGTGCCGAGGGGTTTGTTGGGAATACCCTGTTCCCAGCCGGGAAACTTTTGGGTTGACCAGGGGGAATAAAAATGGGCCAGGTAATTAGTCGGCAGGACAACTTTATTGCCAAAAATTGCACCTTTGTAAATAAAGGCCAAAAAGAGGATAATAAAAATTGCGAAATAATGAAAGACTGTCGGTTTTGCCATAGTGAGTCTATCGAACCATTATACCCCGCCTCAAATAAAAAATCTGCTATTTCTGCGTCCGAATTTACCTGCACCAACTGCGGCTTTGGTATCCATGGGCCGATCGTCATTTGCGGGAACTGCGGGATTGTTTATGTTGATGAGAAAAATGACCAGAAAGAAATCAGCGCTTATTATGAAATTGCAGAAGACCCTTTGTATTTTTTGGAACAACCGGCACGGCAAAAAACCTTTAAAAGATATTTGCGTCAGCTGAAAAAAACCTACCCCGGGCGGGGGAAACTTTTGGACGTGGGGACCAACACCGGGTTATTTGTCAAAGTGGCCCTGGACGACGGCTGGTACGCCCGGGGCGTAGAACCGAACCGTTGGGCAGTAGAGTATGCCCGGAAAAACTATGATATTAAAATAATTAATAAACCGTTTGAAGAAAAGACTTTCGACAGGGAAAGTTTTGATGTCATCACTATGTGGGATGTGATAGAACATTTTACCGACCCGGTGGCGGAGATGAAAAAGGTATTTAATTTGTTAAAACCCGGCGGAATTTTTGCCTTTTCTACGGTTGACCCGCAGTCTCAGCTCGCCCATTTTATGGGGGGCAAGTGGTCGTGGTATATGGAGATGCACAAAGTATTTTTCAACCGCGCCACCGCAAAACATTATTTAGAAAAAACCGGGTTTAAAAAAATAATTTTTAAAAGACATTTCCGCTATCTTTCCCTTGGCTATCTTGCAACTCGTGTTGCCGCTATAAGCCCAAATTTATCAAAGTTTTTAACATTAATAATTAATAATTTATCAATATCAAAAGTAATTGTTCCCTATTACGCCAACGATTTATATGATTGTTACGCGTTCAGATAAGACATAAGGCAAGCCGTTACATTTAAAGTCATTGTAGAGCCAGGCGGGCTTTGTAATTGTTTTACATGCCTCACCGCAATTGAGCTTTCCAATTAAATAAAAGCCAATCGGGATTTGTTGATTCTTTTGGGCTTTGACAAAGAGCAGAATGCGGATTTTTTCTTTGGATAATTTTGTGACATCAGCCAAATTCTGCAAAATAAATTCGCGGTTTTGATCGGTGATTTTTTCCGGATTAACATAAATATAAGGCAAATTTTCCCAATAATTATTGCCGTCAAGACCAGGTTCGTGTACTGTAATAGGAAGGGAAACCGGCTCAACAAATTTCCAGTCCCAGATAAGTTTAAACCGGCCGTTCTCGCTGATAAAATTTATCGGTTGGGTGTTAGTGATAGTCCCAGATTTAGTTTGGTAAACAATAGTAACGGTATTTTTGGTAAATGTCACAGATTTAGTTGGGTATTCAAGCCCATGATCCACAGTTTTTGCTTTTTGGGTAAACTCGGTTCGTGAATATTGTTTCGGTAAATAATTATAAAGATCCTGATATAAACCTTGCTCCCAGGCATATTTTATTTCCTCTTTGGTTTTGTCAAGTGAGGCATATGGATAAAAAATCATGGAAAAGAAACTGATGATGGCGACAAGATAAATTAATTTAGATTTAATTTTAACCAGAAATATAATTAAAAACGGCAATAAAATTAAAAAATACCGGACCCAGTAATAACTAAAGCATAAGGTTATTAAAACTCCGGCCAGAAAAATGGCGGCGTAATTTAAAAATAAAGTGTTTTTCTTTGTAAATATAAAGGCGGCCATGGCGGCTGGCCAAAGAATGGTCCACTCCCGGGCGCTTTGCAAATTAGTCCATATGCCGGTAAATAGAGTAATAAAAACAAAAAAAGGCGTCCCCTTTGCCTGGCCGGCAAAGTAAAAATTCAGAATCCACTTTTGACCCTTAAGCCAGGTAATAATAGTCCCGCCATGCAAGAAGTGGCCAAAATAAGAAGCAAAATATACCCCAAGACCAATTAAAAAGATCCAAACAAGTGATTTTAGCCGATGTTCTTTGTACAAAATATAAATATCCGCAAGAATTAAAAAGACAGAAAAGGCCCCGAATTTTGTGCCAATAAACAAACCAAATGTTAACCCGGCAAAAAGAGTTTTTTTGTTAAATATTGCCAGCGTATGCAATAGCAGCCAGCATGTTTGCATTAAATCAAGAGTTGTGGAGTTTAATTGCGTAAAAAAGAGGGGAGTGGTAACTAAAAAAAAGACCGCTAAATAACTTTTCGTTAAATAATAAAAGCTGATTATTGTTATCAAATAGATGGGGATAATAACAAAGTAGGGGTTATTAAAAAGTAAAATTGATAAACCATAGAGAAGTTTTCCGATTGGTGGGACTTCGGGACTGATTGTCAGTGGATCCCGGCCTCTTATCAGTTCATAGCCGGAAAACTGGTAAAGTCCGTCGTCACCGATGCCCCAAGGACTGTTGGGAATTTCCCACTGGGAATGATAATAATGATCCTGGACATATTTTATATCGTACGGTTCAATAAATACCGAGCGGAAAAAATAAAGAGGAATAATAAGAACAATAAGGACTAACGCAACCTTCATTTAAGTATTATACTATCAATATGTTACTGGCGGTTGCAGTTTTTGTCCTGGCAAACATTGTCAATTTCTGGCCGATGTATTTTAAAGGGCTAATTCCGTTTCCGGGAGATTTATTGGTTTCCTTTTTCTTTCCCTGGTCAAGCGGCGGTTTCATAGGCTTTGATCCATGGACAACTCACAAAGAATATCTGGCCGCGGATGCCATACGGCAAATGTTTGTCTGGAAATCGCTGGGGTTTACCCTTTGGAATCCTTATAACTTCTCGGGATCATATTTACTCGCTAATTTGCAGTCGTCACTATTATTTCCGGGGAATCTTATTGGATGGATCCCGGGCGTGGTAATAATCATGACTCTTTTTGGTTTTTTTACTTACCTATTTTTAAGATCCTTAAAACTTTCTAATTTAGCCGCCATTTTTGGCGGCTTGGCCGCGGCCAATATTTCCTATTTGACCGGATGGCAGGAAATCCTGGTCAATTGCCAGTCGGCTCTGTTTTTACCATTGATTTTACTGTTGATAAACAAAAAAAACACTTTATTAGCATGTGTTTTTTTAGCTCTGTCAGTTTTTGGTGGACACGCCCAAACCACGGTTTATGTTTACATAATAGCCGGACTTTTTGCTATTTACAAAAAGCAAATTCACACTTTTGCTTTTTGTTGTCTCTTGAGTATTGGTCTCGCGGCAATTCAACTTGTGCCAACGATTGAAGCGTATTTTTATTCCGCCCGCGAAGCCCCGGCAAATGCCGCTCTGATTGCCCGGACAGTATTTCCCTTAAAAGGTTTAATAACTTATTTTGCTTCTGATTTTTTTGGCAACACTGCGAACTTTAATTTCCAATTATTTAATTATCCCGACGCGAGGTCATATATTGGCCTAGTCGCTGCCGTTTTTTCATTATTTTCACTATATTTATTAAAAAATAAAAACGTAAGATTCTTTCTATTTCTGGCAGGATTTGGGTTATTATTTGCCTCTTGGCCGTTGGGATTAATTTTTAATTTCTTACACATCCCGATTTTGTCTTCGGTTGTTCCGGCCCGAATGATTATGGTCTCACTTTTTGCTTGCGCAATTTTGGCGGCCTATGGTTTTGATTATGTCATTAACAATAAAATCAAAATAAAACCCCTGTTATTTGTTGCCTTGGTTTTTACCGGGTTATGGGG
>CAYHSW010000002.1:22903-28499 GCA_964359405.1 uncultured Gammaproteobacteria bacterium
GAACCCGGCTATTATTTTGTCAAACACCAACCATTTTCGAAACCGGAATATAGTTTTCCTCCACATCCGGTTTTTGATTTTTTACAGTCCATTGCCCCGAACCGCTTCTTTGGTTTAGGGACAGCAAGAATGGACACTAACTTTGCTACGTATTATCATGTCTTTGACCCCAATGGCTACGACCCGCTGTATATAAAACGATACGGCGAATTAATTTATTCTTCGAAAAACGGGAAGTATCTCCCGAAAGAAGTCCCCCGGTCTGACGCCAGCTTTTCGGACGAGGATAATTTTTACCGCAGTCGTTTATTTGATTTGACCGGAGTCAAATATATTTTAGACAAAGAGGATGAACCAAAGGCAAATTGGCAACCGGACCTTGGGAAATTTCCGCCCGATAAATATAAAGTTGCCTGGCATGACACTAAATGGTCAGCGTTTGAACGTTTAACTGTTTTACCCCGGGTTTTTCTTGCCAATAATTATGTCGTTGAAACCGACCCGCAAAAAATTCTGGATAAAATTTATGACCCAAATTTCGACCTGCGAAAGACTTTAATTCTTGAAGAATCCCCGTCATTCCGGCCCGCTTCGACGCGAGGCGAGCCGGGTCCGGAATCTACCGGTTCAGCGACTTTTATTTATTACCAGCCGCAAAAAGTTGTCATTAAAACCCAATCCGACTCGCCAAAACTATTATTTTTGTCAGATAATTATTATGCCGGCTGGAAGGCTTTTGTTGACGGAGCCGAAACAAAAATTTATCGGGCTGATTATTCCTTCCGCGCCGTCCCCGTCCCCACCGGCTCTAATGATGTTGTTTTTATCTATGATCCATTATCGTTTAAGGTTGGAGTTATAATTAGTGCATTATCCGTACTAGTCTTATTGATATGTTTAAAAAAATCTGGCCGTATTTAATAATTCTGTTACTGTTGGTTCCGTTATTGTGGCCGCTGGTGACGCCGGGGTTTTTTAGGAGTGATGACGGGGAGTGGATGGTGATAAGACTGGTGGCATTTTTTGATACGTTGCGAACCGGGCAATTCCCAGTCCGGTTTTTATGGAATCTGAACCACGGATATGGTTATCCGGTAACCAACTTTTTATACCCCTTGCCGTTTTATTTTGGATCTCTCCTCCATTTAATCGGTTTTGGATTTATCGACAGTATAAAAGTTTTATTTGAATTAAGTTTTGTTTTGTCAGCGTGGTTCATGTATATGCTTGTGAATAAAGAATGGGGTAGGTGGGCGGGAATTGCCGCCGGAGTTTTTTATGCCTATGCCCCATATCGCATTTTTGATGTTTATACCCGCGGTTCCCTCGGCGAATCAGTGGCCTTTGTTTTTATCCCCTTAATTTTTTATTTTATTAATCAAAAAAAGCTTGCTCCCACGGCACTGAGCATCGCCGCTCTCATATGTTCCCATAACGTAATTGCGTTTTTATTTTTGCCAATAATAACTATATTTATGGCCTTAAAAATTAAAAATTGGTTATTGGTAATTTTGCTCGCCTTGGGGGCGAGCTCGTGGTTCTGGTTTCCGGCTCTCTACGATTTACAATACACCCGCGCGTCAATCACACTGGTTTCAAATTTTAAAGATTATTATTTAAATTTTAATTTGTTAGGCATACTAATTCCAATAATAATAGTTACTACAATATTACATAATATTGTAGTGAAAAAATATCAAACTAATTTTGCATTGATTGTTTGTTTGATATCTATTTTTTTAGCTTTGCCGATTTCAGAAATTTTTTGGCAGGTTTTGCCTTTACCAAAACTGGTGCAATTTCCGTGGCGATTTTTGTCAGTGACGATATTTTTCTCGGCAATTCTTCTTGGATCTATAATTAAAACTAAAAAATTGTTTATTATATTTATTGTTATTTTGGCGTTATCGTCAAGATTTACTGTCGATAAAATATATTATAGCGATAACTATTATGTGGCTAATGACGATACGACAACAGTTAAAAATGAATATATGCCAAAATGGGTAAAGAGTGACCCTCTTGGTCGCCCTCAAACAAAATCTGCAGTTTATTTTCCGGGAATAGACCCTACTAATTTTGACAGCAATGGCATAGTAAGAGCAAATAAAATTACGTTTTCCGAAACAACACCAAGATTAATTGCGGATATAATATCGGTGGTTTCCATAATCATATGCGTCGCATTATTATTTTTGTTTTAATATTTGCTTATTGTTATTTTTTGTTTTTGTCACTGCGGAGTGTTTTGTGGGGCGGGATCCCTTTTTGGTCCGACCCGGCAAGAGATTTGCTTCTTGCCTGGGATAATCTGCACAAAATTTCCTTAATTGGCCCACCCGGCGGCATTCCGGGAGTTTTTTATGGTCCATATTGGCTGTGGCTTAACAGCCTTGTTTTAGTCTTTACTAAAGATCCGCGGTTCTGTTCCTTATTTGTGATTTTGATCCCATACTTTACACTTTTTCCGCTTTTATTTTGGAAACTAGGGAAATTTATCGGCCGCGGCCCGGTTGTTTTGATCTGGTTGATATTCATGCTGGCATACGGGTCTTTTTATACGACCTTTATCTGGCAGCCGTACCTTGTCCCCATTTTACTAGCCGCATTGGTTTATATTTCGGCTAGCAATATTTTAAATAAACCCTTAATGGTTGGAATAATGGCGGCCATGCTCGTTAATTTTCATTTGTCTTTTGGGATTGTTACTTGTCTTTCGGTATCTTTATTATTTTTTGTTACTTGGCTTGTAAAAGACCGGAAAATTAAAACATTGATTTTGTATATTGCCGGTATTCTAATTGTCTTTTTGCCGTTTTTGCTCTTTGAATCCCGGCATGGATTTAACCAAACACAATCGTTTATCAAAGCCTTTATTAATTCAGCGGTTTATAATAGCGCTTCGGTCGGGCAGATGGGGCTGACAAAACCCGAAATTCTATCCCGGTTTTTGTCTATTCCTGCCCAGTTTTTACAGATGCCATTTCATCTTGTTGTTATTCTTTGGCTCGCACTGATTACCCAATTTAAAAATAAATTTACTAGAAATCAAATCGGCATCATAGCTTTTTTACTTTTTAATATCATCGGTTTATTTGTGGTTTTTTACACGTCTAAAAATCCTGTTTGGGATTATTATTTTATCGGGATGGAAACTTTGTTTCTACTTTTGATGGGAGTTTTAATTAGTAAATCACGCGTTTTGTTAACGGTTGGGTATCTGTGGGTTTTGATTTTGGCTAGCCGTCATTTAGCTAGCTTTATTCGTGACCCGGGGGCAGATTTCTTGGCGGTGCCTTCATTGGCAAGTAAACAGCTAGTGACACAGACGATAATAGATGATGCCGCGAACCAACCTTTTACAGTTTTTGCTTATTCCCCGAGCATTTATACTTTTGACTATGACTATTTGTTCAAGTGGCTGGCTCCAAATCATATAACCGGCGGGCCGGTGTTTTTAATCATTCCCCCGGAGACATCTATTGCAGTGAAAGAAGATTTTATTCATTACAAAACGCCCGGCTATATTACCGTTTGGGAAAAAGTACAAAAGGATAAAACTATGATACTTAAACAATGGCCAAAATAATTATTATTATAGCTTTAATTCTTGGGATTTATGGCTGGCGGGATCAGGTGGTTTGGGGTTTTGACCAGTCGCGCGACGCTTTTGAAGCCGCTAATATCTGGCAAAACCATGATCTAAAACTTTTGGGCCCGTCATCAGATATACCCGGGGTCAACCATGGTCCGCTGTGGTATTATTTTTTAGCTCCCGTCTATTTTGTTTTTAATGGCAACCCGAACCCGGTATCCTTAATTTTTCTCCTGGCATTATTTTTAAGCGCCGTCCCGGTTTGGTTTTTGGCACAAAAATTATTTAACAAAAAAATTATCAGTTTTTTGACTGTCAGCCTGTATTTATTGTCGCCATTGTTTCAGTCTTATACCCGCTGGATGTCAAATCCCATGCTGTCATTATTTATCAGTCCGGTCATTCTATTATTACTTTGGAGCTATTTTGCAAAATCATCATTAAAAATCGCAGTGTTAACCGGTCTGTTTTTTGGATTACTTATACAATCCGATGTCGCTTTCGGGCTGTTTCTTTTCGTTTTGCCTATTTACTATTGGTTATTTAAACAAAAATTAATATTTAAACACACATTAGGTTTTATTTTTGGATTTCTTGCCGCAGTATCTACTTTTATTTTGGCGGAAATTAAGTTTGGCGGTCGGATGACCATCGGACTTCTTGATTTTATATTCAAAGGAAATAGTGCACCGATCTCTGCCAGTGGAGCTGTTAGACAGTTATTTGACAGAATAATTGACTTTTTATCTTTTACTATTTTGCCGTTCCCGAAACTGTTGATTGTAATATTTCTAATTTTTTGTGTTTTAAAAACTAAATCAGTAAATAAAACAGCCTTATTTTTATTAATCTGGCTTTCTAATATTATTATTTTTCAGTTATTTGCCACCGGGGTTTCCGGGTCCGGTTTTGTTTTTGCCCCAAGTTTAGCAGCTCTCGTTATTCTTGCGGCTTTTGTTTTAAGTAAATATAAATGGTTAGTAATTATTATTTTTGCGGCTCAAATTGGATTAAATTTAAAATGGATAAATAGTAATTATTCACCTGTGTCTGTCCAACACGGTGTGACTTTAACTTCTGAAGAAAGAATCATTGATTACACATATACCCAATCTAATAACGAACCATTTATAATTGTTACTTTAACAAATCCGCTCTATATAAATACTAACTGGGCATATCTTTACGAGTTTTACGGGCAGAAAAAATACGGTTATTTGCCGTTTTGGGCGGGGAAGAGCCAGAAAGGTTATTTGGGAAATTTGCCGGACAAAACAACTGACACTAAATGGCGGTTTTTAATTCTGGAAGAACCGGCGGGTATTCCGGATATTTATGTGACTAAAACAATTTATGAAGAAGATTTATTATCAGATCTTGTTAGCGAGTCAAAAATCGCTGGCATCACCGTCCAAAAGCGCCAGTTTCATCCCAATAAAGATCCTATAGAAATTCCTGAATCTCTCAAACTCGCCCCTAAAATTCTAGCAGAGTAAGTTCGCCGAATTTGTACTCGCGCTTTAGGTCGTGGCGGCGCTTTTCGGCGTCGATTGTTTGATAAGCCCAGGAATCGGCGGCCCCGACTTCCGGTTCAACGATTAAAAATTCCAGAGCTTGTTTTTGGTCGTTCATAATAAAAGTTCCCTGCCCGGCGTAAGTATATGGCGTCAGGCCACGATAAAATGGAGGGTTATTTTTATATAGATATGCCCAAAGGGTGGGGTATAAATATGGATTAGTAACGGCGTTTAGAGAAAATTGTCGGCCATTGGCAATTTCGCAAGTTTTATCTACCAGAGCCAATTCGTCTTTTAATATCATCCCCTTTTGGACTTTAAACAGTGATTGTTGATGAGTAAATATAGTGTAAATATTACCGCCGGTAATTATCAGAAACAAAATGACGGCTAAAACCTTTGATTTTAAACTTAGAATATAAATTGCATTTACAGTTAACAAAATTACCGCAATCCCCATCCCCACCCCGATAAAAATGTGCAT
>CAYHSW010000003.1:0-23811 GCA_964359405.1 uncultured Gammaproteobacteria bacterium
TTGGAAGGTGGGCAGGACGGTAATGCGGCAGCGTGCTAAGCTGCTGTCTCGCAAGAGACTAACAGGTTCGACTCCTGTATCTTCCGCTTATGAGCAAAAAACTCATGATTGTCAAAAATTTGATTAACCGCAACAGGCAAAGTTTGGCGGCAGATTTTGGCGTGTCTAAAATTGGAATTTTCGGCTCGGTCGCCCGCGGCGACGATAACGCTAAAAGTGATGTTGATGTATTAGTTAAATTAACAAAACCTGTTGGTTTTTTCAGCTTTATTAATCTTGAAGACCAATTAACTAAAATTATTGGGCAAAAAGTTGATTTAGCAACCGAAAACAGCTTGAAACCAATAATTAAAAAGGAGATTTTGAGTGAGGTAATTTATGTCTAAAAGAAGCTCTATTTTATATATAAATGATATCGCGCAAGCAATTGATAAAATTGATAAATTTGCCGGAAAAATTTCTTACGAAAAGTTTTGCCGTGACGAGAAAACAATGGATGCGGTTGTAAGAAATTTAGAAATTATTGGTGAGGCGGCAAAACATGTGTCAAAAACGATACGCGAAAGAAATAAGGATATTCCCTGGTCAGAAATGGTAAGTATGAGAAATAAAGTAACTCACGAGTATTTCGGAGTAGATATGGAAATTTTATGGAAAACAATTACTGAGGATTTGCCGGAGTTGAAAAAGAAAATTAAAAAGTTAATTTAATTTAAATTTGGAGGGATCGGATAATGGTTATTCCACCAGTCTTGAAAACTGGCGCTCCGTAAGGAGCTTGCGAGTTCGAGTCTCGCTCCCTCCGCTTATGTATCAAACCCTTAATAAAAACGACTATCAAAGAATTCTAAAATTGGAGTACGGTTACAAAGTTGAAGCCGTTCTCTCTTTTGGACATTATGATGCCGAAAAACAACTAACCCGATTAAAAAAATCATTATCAAATATCGGAACAAAATATACTCTTACCCGCAAAGAGGATTTCCTCCGAAACATCTTTGAATTAAAAATAGCTGAGAAAAACTATTGGTTTATAGTTGAATATGGTGGGGTAATACTATGTGAGTATTTACATTTTTCGTGCTTATTTGGTTCTAAAAGAAATATTCATATCGGTAATTGTGGCGGTTTGTATCCAAAGATGGAATCTGTGGATTTTTTGATTCCAACTTGGACATTTGGGAATGAATCCAGCACTCGTTTTTACGACCGAAAAAATATTAATAATATTCACTATCCCGATAAAAAATTATCGGGAAAGATTAAATCAAAACTGAGTGGTGAAAAAATTTGGGAAGGTCCAATAATAACCTGCGAAGCAATGCTCGCTGAGACAAAAGAAGATGTAATTCAATGGTCAAAAGAAGGGTATTTTGGAGTTGAAATGGAAACGAGCACTGTCTTTGCTGTCTCAAACTATTTTAAAGTTCCAAGTTGTGCCTTAGTTTATGTTGCAGATAATTTAATTAAAAATCAAACGGTTGCAGATGAAAGTTACATCTTACAAAAAGAAGCACGAGATAAAAAAGCTCAAAAAATGTTCGACGTTGCTTTGTCAGTGTTATTAGAAAAATAAATTTTCTATTTTAACTCCACACTATAAACTTTTGCCCCGTTTAAGAGGAAGATTTTTTGGAGGGTTTCATCAACGAAGATTGAGGAATAAGTGCCGGAAATGAGTCTTCTCGCAACAAGTTGACTGGGTATTGTCGGCTCGGATCCTCTTCTTGAAGCCTGCTCATTCCCGCTAAGCGGGATGTTCGCAGGTTCAAGAAAAATATATTGGGAAATATATAAACCATCCGGTCCAAAAACCACCACCCGATTATTTTCAGAATCATAAATATAAATATTTTTCAGGGAATCGGAAATGGCCAGTCCCCCGCCGGAAATTATTGGCTTGTCTGCCCCGGTTAAGGTTAAAGCGTCCGACCGGCCCTGGGTAAATTTCAACAGTTCGCCGGAGGTTAACAAAGTATAAACCGATCCATCAATTCCCAGAGTTGCGGAGTTTGAAAAATCAACTTTTGTGTCGGGATTTAAATATGGTCTGGCGTCAGTAAACCCGGTTTCTGTTGAAACATGCTTCCAAATTTGATTAGCTTTTTTGTCCAAAAGATAGAGGTTGCCTCCAAAACTTTCCATGGCAATAATTTCCTGCCACTTGGGATCCGGTTTTACCATCAAAACTTTTTTGTTGTCGTTTGTCCGGTAAATACCGTCATTGGTATAAAGATAAACCCTGTCAGAGTGTGCGGAAATGAATTTTGCAGTCTTAAACTTTTCGTCAGACACAACCGGAGCGGCACTTTTTGTTTTAGTATTAAGCGATAGTAGTGTTCCGGAATTTTGATCGAGAAAAAATAATTTACCGTCCATATAAACACCGGACCCGCTAGTTGACCCCTCTTTTATTAACGAGAAATCGTAGTATAGAACCGGTTCAGCACTAAATTTTTGCATGAGAATATTTATTTGGGCATCAATTTTTGCCACCATTTCTTTGGCTTTGGGCAAAGCTATCCCGACAAAATTTTTCTTCTCATTTTCCAAAGTTTCCCGGGCAAGAGGCCGGTTAAGAACCGCCAATTCTTTGGCTGTTTTAATTTGCTCTTCGGCTTTAACAATAGCTTTATCCAATTTTACCCCGGCATCATTTTCTAAACGATAGGAAACTTGACGGTACACCGCCCAAATTAAAAAGAGTAAAACCAGAACCGTGGTTATTAATTGTTTGTGATTTTTTACCTCTCCGGGGATTGTGAGGCCAAAAGTTTGGGGCCGAAGATATAAATCTTTCTTGGGAAGAAATTTTTTAAGCCAGCTTGCTTTCGAAAAAACAACCGTCTTTTCTAAACCCGAAGTGGTTAAAATAAAACTATCGTTGTTATCTTTCCCCGAAGCTCCGATAATTTCCTCGTTTGGAGATTCCAAAACCGTGATGTTGTTGCCGTCTTTTTTCAAAGATATTTTTCCCGCTCCGGAAACAACTAAATAAATGATATTATTTTTTTTAGCAACGACAGCGGCATCAATTTTCCCGCCATTAAGAGTTTTGGCTAAAGCCTCTTTGAGGCCGTTCATGTTTTCCTCCAAAAGATTACTTTTTAGTTGACTTAAATCAAGGTTCCCCGCAAGATTTATTTCCATACCTTAAGTATAGTCCCTCTACACAAGTAAAAAGACCAGAAAGAACAAAACGACCACTGCGACAATCTGAACAAGGGCTGTAAGCTTAACCAAAGGAGTGAAACTTGTCTCTAAAATCTGGTTCATCAAAGTCACCTGGCGGTAGACAACAAGGGTGAAGATAAAATAGAAAAAGATTAAAACCAGAGAAAAAAGTTTGAAAAACGCCAGAAAACTGAAGCCGGCAACAATTTGAGCTATTAAATCGGGATTTATTTGCGTTCCCATTGTAACTCCTCCTTCTGCATTAATTCTTTTAACTTTCGCACAACCAATTGGGGATGAGGAACTTTGGAAAAATCAAAGTTGGGCAGTTCACTCGCCGTTTGAATAATAACATCACCAAAATCAAAAACTCCGGCCAGGACCCCGCCCTGTTTTGACGTCACGTCCTGAATCTTACTTATCTGGGCCGAAGAAATTTTCCGGTAAATAACCGAGTACCAGTCAACATCAACCACCTGTTCGTTCGTCACAATATAGACGTTAAAAAACCAGTACAAGAAATTAAGAAAAGCATAGGTAAAACCGCCAAGATACCAAAAAACCCCGGCACAAAAAGCCTGGCTCCCGGTCAATGACGGGATAATATTGTATTTAAACAATAAGGGAAAAATGAAACTTGGAGCCATAAAAATAATCAAAGAGGTGATTATCCAGGGGACGGTGGTTATCACGTGGGCGCGCATCAAAAGAATAACTTGCTCGTCAGATTGTTCGCCGGAAAAACTGACATTGGCGGGAAAGGCCAAAAAGGCGGAAAGCGGGGCAATACCGGAGCCTTTCTTCATTTCACCGTCAAGAGTGGATATTACTTTAGCCTCCGGCGGTTTTTCTATGACGTCGATATCAATCCTCGGCATAACTGGAGTGTATCAAATTTTTCCCACTTTCTCAATGCATTTGTCATTCTGGCCGCAGTCCAGAATCTACTGCCACATTTTCCATATTTTAGCTTCAAAACTATATCCAGACACAAGCTGCAGCTTGAAACTGGATATATAAATTTCAGCTTCGCAGGTGTAACTCTTGCGAATTCAAAAAATGTTATTAGCCCAATTCAAAAGTGGTCACCCAAAAAATTTTTTCGTATGGTAATTTAGGAGCCAAGCCAAAATACATTTTTGCGCAACCAAAACATTCTTTCATGGCATATTCTTTAGCTAATCTTAAACCCTCGGAATTAATTTCCGGAACATCAAGAAAAATTTGGTTACCTGCGGCGTAAGAAGAAAGGGCCTTAAATAATTCACTGGCCGCGTGGTAACTTTCTGCAAATAATGGGCCAATTTTATAGCCAGTAACGCATTTTCTAACAACTCCGTATCCTTTTAAACCTTCTGCGTCTTGATATTTCAAAGCTTTACTATCCTTCATGTTTAGCCAACTTTTGAGAAATGTTTCTCTTTCAAAACCAAAACATCCTTGGTCATAGGCATTGATCGCCGCAAAATCACTTATTGCAATCGATTGAACATTTTTATCAAAATCGTTAGTTGTTGCCGTGCTTTCCATTCGTAAATCCCGGTGAGAAAATTGAAATCCACCTTTAGTATAAAAGGGTTGCATATCAAAAACTCCGTCCATGCCGATCGCCGCGTCTTTATCCAGTCTGCTTAATAAATGATCCCGTCGGTAAAACCAAAGTTTAGTTCCTAAACCTTGTCCGCGAAGTTCTTGTTTTACA
Organism: uncultured Gammaproteobacteria bacterium; assembly: GCA_964359405.1. GTDB lineage: Bacteria > Patescibacteriota > Microgenomatia > JAMCZE01 > JAMCZE01 > CAYHSW01. The sequence continues at coordinate 4,877 of CAYHSW010000003.1, forward strand.
ATAAAGAAGCCCATAAAACCAAATTTACCATTGTAAAACACGATTGAACCACTTCCGACCATTTCACCATCTTGTTCCAATGCAATAAAACCTTGTGGATCTGTTTGCCAAAAAATATCTGCATCATTTAGTCCGGGATTCCAACCTTCTTTTGCCGCCCAACTAGTAGCAACATTTAGTTCCTCACGTGTCATGTTGCGGATTTTTAAACTTTCATTTGCTGTCATGACAGTATTGTACTACGCTAGTTTTGAAAATCAAATAATTTTGTAGTTCTCTACTTCGCAAGTGTAACTCCTGCGAATTCAGAAGTATTCATTTTCTTCCTTTGGAAACTGCCATTTTTATTTGCCTCGTCGTAAATTTTGGAAGCTTTCCCCTTTGCGCTAAAAAATCATCGACAGGATTAATATTATTATTTAACCCTCCAACACTCTTTTGTTTTATATTCATTTTAGCCATATTATCAAATATCTACTTTTTCTCGATGTTAAAAAATGCAAACCCGGACTGGGGAATTGATAAACGACCCGGAGCTCTTAAATTAAATGCCTTTTTAAATTCAGCCCCGGATAAATTAACACCATTTATAGTAACATTGTTTGTGCTTCCATTCCCTTGGGAAACAGAGACGCTATTGGCTGAACTTATACCACCCCTTCCCGCAACAAGATCTTTTAATTCGTTCATACTATATGGATTTCCGCCCCAACAGGATGTTGTTACCGGAGTAATTCTTGAAGTGTCGATTCCCCCGGTCTTTAAAGCAATTGCTGCATTTACGATGTCTGCCATTTCTTCAGGGGATAACCAAGGGTTTGATCTCCCGCATTTATCAGAATTAACACTGTACTCTTTTGTGTACCATGCTTTATAAAGCCACGGAGAACCACCAATTTTGTCGTAAGCATTATCAATAAAATTACTTCCCCCGGAACCATTTGTCGTATCCCAACCAATTGGACTGGCATATCCTCCGTGAGTTGAGGCGTAATAGGTCACGACATCTTCCAAAATCTCTCCCCTTGTTGATTGAACCGCCTGTTTCCAAGCGTCCGGAGGATTTTTTGACTTACTATCACTAAAGACCTGGCAGGCCTCGCTGGTACAAATACTGAGCCCTTGCGTTTTATATCTATACGCATAGGTTCTCGCCGCCACAGCCTGAGCTTTAAGAGCGTCGGGATGCCAAGAAGATGGCATTTCCGCTATTCCCATGAGATATTTTTCTTCAAAATTCATAGGGCTAAACCCATTAACTTTAATATCTCCTCCGGTATCTTTATTTACGGGCTCTTTCCCATAATACGCCTTAAGAATTGTTTTATAATTTTGACCGCTTTGAGCTCTCCCCCGCGCCCCATATTGGCTCATTCCCTTTCTGTGAGTAAAGGCACCGAAAGAAAAAACAGCAAAATATCCGCCCGGAGCGGATTCTTTAAACCCTTTTATTGAGGCGTTGTAATCATCAGCGAGTTCAATGTCTCCAATATCTACAGTAAAACTTCCACTTCTTGAATTAATGATCTCTTGTTGCCGCGAGGAAAGACCGGCGGAGGTTTGAGCCAGTTGCGACTGATATTTTTTGGATTCATCAACTAATTTTTTTATTGGGGCTAACGTAATTTCCAGATTATTTTTTTGGGCTTGCAAATTAATTTGGTTTTCCTCGAGTTTTTTCCGGGAAGCATTCAAGTCCACAATTTGTAAAACCATCTCCGTTATCTCCTGTTTGTCCCGGTTGATAAAATTTTGTTTATAAATAGCATTTCTTAAATTATCCGCCGGGTCGCCATTGGCCACAAAAAAAGGCAGGAAATTGACCGCCGGTCCGGCATAATTTTTAACGTAATAATCCCGAACTTTATTCTCAAATTTCTCTTGTTGGCCAGCCAACTTTTTTTCCTGATCGGTAATTTGGGTTTTGCGTCTGAGAATTAAATCCGTCATGGTTTTAATGTTATTTTCTGTAGAGCTAATTAAGTTTTGCAGTTCGTCCGCCCGTTGCTCATGGGGCTTGGTGGCACTTTTAGAAATGTCCAGAAGTTTATTGCATTCCGCAATGCATTTATCAAGATCGCCGTCGGGACATTTTGTCGAACATTCTTCAGCGTACACCGGAACCGTTGTCATAAATAAAGCAATAATAATTATCAGTAATTTCTTCACCAATTCATTATACCTGCTTACAATTTTTCCGGCCATTTGGTTGGGATGGAAAAAAGCATAACCTAATCCCACCCTCTCTTGCGTTTGCTTGGGTTTTTGATAAAGATATTGAAATACAAACATAAATAAATTTAATAGCCATACGCTGTCATTGCGAGGAGCCGAAAGCGACGTGGCAATCTTTTGGGAAGATTGCTTCGCTACGCTCGCAATGACACTGTTGTGGTAAGCATTTGGCAAATACTCTTTTGTCCATTTATTTTTTGCAAGCCATAATTGTTCAATGTTGGAACGGTCAAATAAACATTTTGCCTGCAAAACTTCATGAGCTGTGTAAAGATTTTTTTCCTGAATTTCCAAATGATTGGTGTCTAAAAAAATATTGGGACAAATTATCTGTTTATAAAGTTTTTGTTTTTTTAAATAAATGGCAACCAATAACCGGGTTAACCATAACGTATTTGGTTTGGTTATAATCATTAAATCAATATCTGCGCCGTCTTTAGCATTGTTGGCTGCGACCGAACCGGTGATAAAAACAGCCAGAATAAACGAAATAGATTTGAGTTTTTCAGTAATTTTTTTTGCAAACTCAAGTTTGGTGTCAGTTACTTTTGCCGTCTTGATTCGCCAAAGTTTTGCCTCTTCGTCCGTTAAGGGATAACCGAAAATTCCGGAATAAATATGAGCCAAAGCTTCTCCTTTATTCATAACTTGTGATATGATAACACTATGGACGAGAAACGCATATTTTACATTCTTTTATCCATTCTTGCCGGATTCTTTCTACTGCAACAGGTTTGGAGCTTTATCGGCCTTTTTTCAGACATCATTCTTTTGATTGTTCTTTCCTGGCTTCTGGCTTTTATTCTTGAGCCGGTCGTTAAAAAACTGGCAATAAAAAAAATCCCGCGGATTGCCGCCGCCGGAATAATCTATCTTGCTCTGGCAGTATTTTTAACCATAATCGGATTAATAATCATTCCCACAGTTGTTTCCCAATTAACGGTTTTGGCCCGGGCTCTTCCCCCATTTTTTGCCTCAGCCCCGGAATGGGCCGCCCGTTTTCAGACTTTTTTATCAACAACCCTTTCCAATTCCGTTACTATCGCCCAGTCAATAGCCGCCGCCTTTCTTAATCTTCTTCTTGTTCTGATTTTTTCTTTTTATTTTCTGATTGACCGGGAACGTATTAGCAAAACAATCTATGGCCTTTTACCCAATGAATGGGAAGACGAGTACCGGTTTTTAGAAAAAGTTATCAACACCAGTTTCGCCGGATTTTTGCGGGTCCAGGTAGCTCTGGGATTAATCGTCGGGGTAACCACTTTTCTGGTTCTTATAATTTTAAGGGTCAATTATGCGCTGTCCGCCTCTGTTGCCGCCGGAATATTGGCAATTGTCCCCGTCGTCGGACCGGCCCTTGCGATTATTCCCCCGATTCTGCCGGCCCTATTGGTTTCTTTTAACACCGGGCTCATAACTTTTGCGGTTTTGTTTCTTTTACAACAAATTATCTACAACGTTGTTTCCCCTAAAGTTATCGGCGATACTTTAAAACTTCATCCCATTTTTGTGCTATTATCATTCGTGGTTGGTTATAAAATCGGGGGAGCCTGGGGAGCAGTTTTTGCCGTTCCGGTAACCTCGGCTGTTGTTGTTATCACCCGTGAGTTTTTAACTCATTGGCATAAAACATGACAAAAAGAGCGCTTTTTTTGATAATTATTGGCGGGATTCTTCTTCTTTTGGGGATCGGTTTTTTGGTAAAAGTTTTTGTTCTTGATGGGCGCGGAGTGGCGGCCCTTCAAATCCAATCTTTCCCCAAAGCCGAGGTTTTTTTAGATAATAATCAGGTCGGACAAACACCTTTTAAAGATGAAAAACTAAAACCCGGCGAATACAATTTAAAACTTTCTGCCGGCTCTATGGAATGGTCGGCAAAAATAAAACTTTATAGTGACACGATAACTTTTGTCAACCGCGATCTGGCCGATCCCGTGAAAAATTCCGGCGGGGAAATTTTAACCCTGGAAAAATTGGCCGACGGGAAAATTTCAGAGATCACCGTTGTTTCCGAACCCAACGGAGCGATTGTCAAGGTTGATGGCAAAAGTGTCGGGACCGCTCCCCTTACCGTTTCTGATGTCACTCCGGGTGATCATGAAGTTGGTCTGTCTTACCCGGGTTACCGCGACCGGTTTTTCCGCGGACGGGCAGTGGCCGGCTACCGCCTTAATGTCGCTGTCCAATTGGGAAAACTTGCTGAAGATACCACGGTGTTAACCCCGGCGCCCAAACCGGCAACGGCTTCGGCAATAATTGTTAAACCGTACGTCACCATTAAAGAAACGCCGACCGGCTGGTTGCGGGTCCGGTTTTCTCCGTCAACCTCCGCCACCGAATCCGGCCGTGTCAACCCCGGCGACAACTTCCCCCTTCTTTCCGAACAAACCGGGTGGGTGCAAATAAAAATCAGCGATATCCTTTCCGGCTGGGTCTCTGACAGTTACGTGGAAAAAGTTAAATAACTGTCGCAAAATCTAAAAAATTATCTTTATTAATCGATTGCCATTGGGAATTCGGATAAGTTTCCTGCCAAATTTTAGGAGGAAATTTCCGTTCCTTGCTCCATTTAATTTCAAATGCAAAAAGCTGTCCGTTTTTTTCTTCAACTAAATCAATCTCCTGTTGGTCATAAGTTCGCCAAAAATAATTATTTAACGAATTTCCCGCCCAGTATTGACGTTTATATCGCTCGGCAATCACAAAATTTTCCCATATTTGACCACAGTCATTTCTTAATGACATTGAATTAAAATTATTAATAAGGGCATTTCTTACCCCGGTATCATAAAAAAAGATTTTATGCATTTTATTTATTTCCTTGCGCAGATTCCGGCTAAATGGCCGAAGACGAAATATAATAAAGGCTTTTTCTAAAATTTCCACATAAGACATGGCTGTTTTTTTATCAATCCCCGCCAAATTTCCCAGTTCCTCATACGAGACTTCCTGCCCCACCTGCAAAGCTAACCCCTCCAATAATTTTCTCACCGTCTCCGAGCCCTTCAAACTGAAAAATTTCAAAATATCTTTATAAAGGTTGTCTCCTGCCAACTGTTTTATCTGTGTGGTTTTTTGATCAATCCCGGCGCTTGCAACCACCGCCGGATAACTGCCGTACAAAATAAGATTTTCCAATTGCCTTGCGGTTTCTGTTTTATCCCAAACAGCAAAAAGCTCTGAAACAGAAAACGGAGACAAAATAAACTGAAAATTTCGTCCGGTTAACGGTTCGGTGATTTTATCGGCTAACTCAAAAGATGACGAACCGGTGGCAATAATTTGTTGATTGGGAAAATTATCAATTAATAATTTAAGTTTAAGCCCAATATTTTCTACCCGCTGGGCTTCATCGATAATTACTACTTCATTATTCCCTACAATTTCTTTAAGTTGGGATGATGTTTCACCGCCGTTTAATTGATCGCGAACATCAGCCTCATCACAATTAAAGTAACCAAACGGTATATTTATTTGGGAAACAAGATTTTTAACAAAAGTTGTTTTTCCCGCTTGGCGCGGGCCATAAATAATGATCACCTTCCCCTGAAAAAGGTTTTTTTTAACATCAGATTCAATTGAGCGTGGAATATACATATTTAGCTAAATTAGGATAACTATTTCCTCTATTTTAGCTAAATTAGTACATTTGTCAAGTGGCAATTTACTCCAAAAATCTAAACGTCCTGAGGATTTGGTCAAATAATATTTCATCAGCATCAAAGTTTGGCTCTGCCCCAACAACTTGTATGCGATTCGCGTCTTGATAATGTAAAACCTCTATACTGATAACGTCAGACGCTTTTATGACTACCGCTCGAAAACGTCCCGCCGGTTTTCCAACAAGACCAAGGGCCGAAGGGTTAACATATTTTGAGGCAAACGTGCCACTAATTTCGATTGCCTGTTTGCCTGATATGGTTATTTGTTTTAATTCAAGCCGACTAATTTCGGACATTTCTCGGAAACCTTCCCATGAATTTTGAAGTGGCATGCCTTGTCCAGACGGAATCATTGATATTTTAGTGTTCCCCGCTAGTGCTACAAATTGATAAGAGTGTACCGCGTCAACCCATGACGGTTCGCTTTCAGCTGGTAGCTTGTAGGTTATTCCAAGTAGCGGCTGTTGATTATCCCCTGTCAAAAAAGGGTACGTTTTCCAATTTTTGGTTTCACCTTTAACAATTGGTGCTGGTGTTGGTGTTGGTGTTGAAACGACGTTTTCAATTTTTACTTTTTGAAGCTGTTGATTTTGGAAGAAAAAATAGCCGGCGATGGCGAGGGTAATAACGGCAATTAGTGAGGGAATAATTATTAAAACATTGCCTGATTTAGATCTCATGATTTAAGTATCCTTTAATAAACTCCCCGTGTCAAGCAAGAAATCAACTAAGGATTTGAACTCAACTTTTACCCCCCCTACTACCTCATTTTTTCTCACATCCGTTGTCAAAACAACAATTTTTTTAAATTTATTTTCTGGTATTTTTTTAATCTGACTGGCTAATTTTTCCCAACCCATATCAGAAAGTTCATATTTAACTTCAACTGCCAAATCATCAACCACAAAATCAAGTTCTTTTTGGTCCTCAAAGTAAAATCCTAATTTTTTAGATTCAGATAAAAGTTTATGAAAAACAATATTTTCCGCCGCCGCGCCAAAATTTAACCTACCTGTTAAATTAAAAAGTAATCCTGTATCCAATAAATAATATTTTTTAGGCGAGTAAATTGTTGAGTTTCGGGATGATGAAAACTTTCCCAGTTCCGTAACTAAAAATGTCGATGATAAATAATAAACATAATCTTTTATTGTGTCTTTAGTTAGATCAAGAATTTTGCCAAGCTTAGTTAAGCTCGTTTGCGATCCAGCTCGGTCAGCCAAAAGTGATAACAACTGTGATAACAAGGCAGAATTATTTACCGGAAACAACGTGGTTATATCTTTATTAACAACATTAGTTATTAAATCAGAAAAATATATAGGGTTTTGGGAAACTACATACTCCGGATAACCGCCAACTTCCAAATATTTTTTAAACAAGCCGTTTTTGAAAGCACTGTCTAACTTACCGGTGCCCCCGTGATAAGCGACAAACTCTTTAAAATCAAATGGTTCAATCTTAAAAGTCAGTGTCCGACCGGTTAAAAATGCCCCTTTTGACAAAATTTTTGTCGAGGCCGAACCGGAAATAAACAGTTTAATGTTTTCAAAATCAATTATTGCTTTAGCCTCCTGCTCCCAGGTTGGAGAAAACTGAACCTCATCTAAGAATAGATAAAGTTTTTCTCCCCGCTTTAGTCCGTGAACAGTTCGTATTTCTTCAACTAATTCCAGGATCTTTTTCCCACCAAGACTTGGGTGATCAAGCGGCAAATATATTAAAGTTTCCGGTTTAACTTTTTGATCAAGAAGCTGACGGATTAACTGGTGCAGTAAAACTGTTTTTCCTACACGCCGACTTCCTACAATCAAAATTGCCTGTTTATTGGAAATATTTGAGCTTAATTGCTCTAAATATCTGTCTCTGCGAGTCCCAGTAAAAAATTCCCTATGTTCCCACCAAGGATTAAATAAATACAAAATATCACTCATGCAAACATGATACCACCAATCGCCGCTTTTGTCAATAACCGGCGATTATAAACCGCCGATTACAAAAACCTAAACGTCCCGAGGATTTGGTCAAAAAGATTTTTGTCTTTCAGGGAAACTGAATAAATCTCAACAGTTTTATTTTTAACCACATTGGGAATGAGGGCGCGCATTTGACCGTTCCCATCTATTTTCCAATAAACGATGTTCCCTCCGACTTTCGACATTTTCGTTTCCTTGTTTGGATTAGGGGGACACCCATTTCCATCTGGTCCAGAACCACATAGTACTGATTGCCATTGCGATTTTACATATTCTTCAGAGCTGTCCGAGTGAACAAGAATACCGATGTCTATACGATTTTTACCACCAATCGAAACACCATTTGTGTCATTTACTGTCCAGTTCTCTGGATAAGATATTTGATATAAACCGTCTTTGGATTTATATGTTTTTCCGCTTCCCATTTCGTCCTCGATAACTGAGTTTTGTACCGGAACTGGCTTTTGTAATTGTTGATTTTGATAGAAAAAATAGCCGGCTGCAATTAAAGCAACAACGGCGATAATCGAGGGAATAATTATTAAAACATTACCTCTTTTAAAATTCACAATTATATTGTGACAAGAATAATTTTATTTGTCAAATTTTTTATGCTAAAGTTAATTTGTGGACAATAAATGGAAAATTATTTATTACGTTTCCCCGCTTGGTAAGAACCCAATTAAGGATTTTATTGACAGCCTCGAAAATAAACAGCAAGTAAAAATACTTCGTTTATTTCAATTAATACAGGAGTTTGGCTTATCAGCTGTTGGATCACATCTCAAAAAATTATCCGGTACGCCATTTTGGGAAATTCGAATTTTAGGCCAGGATAATATCCGGGCAATCTATGTAATTATAGTTAAAAACTCCATTCTCATTTTAAACTGCTTCATTAAAAAGGAAAATAAAACACCACCAAAAGAAATTTCCTTAGCCTTATCTCGTTATAAAGACTGGCTTGACAAATGATATCTTTTAAGATATCATCATTAAATGAGAAACAAATTATTTACGACTTTTGATGAGGACTTGAAAACCAGATTAAAAGACCCTTCTTTTAAGAAAGAATGGGATAAATCTGGTTTGGAATATCAAATTGCCAGAAAAATTATTCAAAAAAGATTGTTTCTAAAATTATCGCAAAGAGAGTTGGCTAAAAAGGCCAAAACTACACAAGCAATAATTTCAAGGTTGGAGACGGCGGTTGCCAATCCCACACTCGACCTTTTAAATAAAATTAGCAAGGCTCTTAATTCTCAATTGGCAGTAGACTTCAAATAATTATTTCCCCACCACATAAATAACAGTCATGGTGATGAAACCCCAGAGGATGATGGTGATAATGAGGGGTTTGTCGGTTAACAGGACTTTTTCCGGCGATTCGCCTTCATGTTTTTCGTAAATTAATTGCAAATAACGCATGACACCATAGATCACAAAAGGGATTGAAAGCATTAGCCATTTTCTGTCCGCCGTAATAATGGAAAGATTATCTTCCAGGAAAACGTTAATCGTCTGCCGAACCAACGGCGGTTTGGCCAAAAAAGTATAGAACGTATACAAAAGCCAGGTGGCCGTGGAAAACATTGACAGATAAACATCAAGCATTTTTTCGCTGTACCGCAACAATGTTGCCCGGGTTTTTGGTAAAACTCCGTCCTCAGTCGAAAGTAAGGTCAACTCTCCCCGTCTTTTACCCAGGGCCAAAAATAAAGCCAAGGAAACAACGGTCAAAAAGAGCCAAATACTGATATGAAAACCCGTTGCCGCCTCGCCGGCAAAAACCCGCAAAATAAAGGCCGAGGCAATGGCTAAAACGTCAACCAAGGGGATATGTTTTAAAACAAAAGTGTAAGAAATTTGTAATGTCAAAAAAATCAAGGTGACGATAAAAAAAGCTCTCGGAAAAAATAATAAAGAAGAAATTACTCCAAGAAATATAAAAACAAAACTTAAAATTTTAGCTGTTGATATGGAAATCTTTCCACTGGCAATCGGCCGGTTTTTTTTAAACGGATGCATCCTGTCACTTTTGACATCGACAATATCATTAAGAAGATAAACCCCGCTGGAAATCAAACAAAAAACAATAATAGCTCCGATAGTCGTTTGAAGAAGAGAGGCGTTAAAAAACTCGCCGGTAAAGACAATAGCGGCAAAAATGACCAGGTTTTTTAACCATTGTCTTGCTCTTGCGGCTTTAGCCAGGTTGTATAAAAACGTAACCATATAATTACCATCGCCAAAACAACCCCCAAAAGGACAAAGATATAAACCTTTTGCCGGGCATTTAATATTAAGGCAACTGCGCCCAGTATAGCTGAGAGTCCCCAATAAAACAAGGCAATTTTAGCTTTACTCCAGCCGGCGTCGAGAAGCCGGTGATGTAAAAAATTCCGCGATCCCGATGTGGGATTTTTTCCGGACAAAACTTGACCCGTCTTGACAAAAATTGCGTCGATGACCGGAACCCCTAAAACCAAGATTGCGGTCCCAAGTTTTGCTGTCGACAAAATCGCCAGAGTTGCCAAAAGATAACCCGCCAGAGATTTCCCCCCATAACCGGGCATTATTTTTTGGGGATAAAAATTATAAAACAGAAATCCGAAATAGGCCCCGGCGGTAATAAATGCCAATGTTGTCCCCGTCCAGGCCGGAAAATTTGAAACAGTGAGTTGGGTAAAAGACAATATCCCGATAACTATCGCCGAAATAGTTACAAACCCCGGCATCTGGCCATCAACCCCGCCGCTCCAGCCAACCATATTCATTGTCCAGACAATCCAAAAAATCGCCAGCAAATCGGCAACCGGCAAAATACTGTGGTGGCCGATAAAATCAAAAGAAATTCGCCAGGTGTCAAAATTTATCACTCCGCCGGTTACCGGATTGGTGACATAAGAAATCCCCGCCCCCCCGCCAACCGCCAACAGGGCGGCTAAAAAATTCACCCCCAAACGAACATATGGGTGGACATCTTTATAATCATCAATCAACCCGACGGCAACCAAAAGAGAAGCGCCTAAAATTATTCCCATCAAACCCTTGGAAAAGGGAACAAAAAGAGCCACGGCCGCCAAAAAACCCAAAAATATTGCCAGCCCCCCTGCCCGGGGAATAATTCTCTGTTCAGTATGGGCCGGATGAGGCCTTTTTGAAGGGTCATCAAGTAAATGAAAATATTTCGCAATAGAAATGACGGCCGGGGTTCCGGCTAAGACCAGCACCGCAGCGGTAATAAACGGAAAAATAGCGACGTTCTTCAAAAATCCAAAACTAAATTCAATCATGTCACCAAATTTATAATATTAATAATTGACAGTAATGTTAAGACGGAAAGCAAAATTGTGGCTATTTGTAAAATTCTGGTCAAAAAGATTTCCTTTTGGAAAAAACTGACGGAAAAACCAAGGTTAAAGATCCCCAGAAATAAGTTTCCCAAAGGCAACATAAAAAGGAGGTTTTTATCCGCCAACCGTTCCTCCCCCCAAACCCGGCTGTAAAAAAGCGGGACGGTCCCGGGTAAATTGTTTTTAAAATAAAGGACGACTATAAAACTTATAATTAAAGTCAAAAACCAAATTATAAAGACGATGCCAAAATACGGATCACGCTGAACCGGACTCAATTTTGGGAACTTAAAACTGGCCATAAGGTTTATTCTACCAAATCTGGTACAATTAATTCATGTTAGTGCGGGAAATTGCCGAGAAAGACCGTCTGGAGCAAAACAAAAAGGCTGCCCATATCGTCCAGTCTTGGGAATGGGGGCAGTTTCGTCTGCTAACACCAAGCGTCCCTAAACTCCTCCGCCTTGGATTCTTCGAAAACAATACCTTGCTGCGATTCTACCAAATTTATTTTCATAAAACCCCGTTTTTAAACCGATTAATCGCTTACATTCCCAAAACCCCGGTCCCAATCGGGAAAGATTTGGAAACCATAACAGAAGTTTGTAAAAAAGAAAGGGCGGTTTTTATTAAATTTGAACCCGAGAACCCGATGGATTTACCAACAGGCGATTCTATCTTGCCAAAACATAATTTAATTGTTGATTTAACGCCGTCGGAAGAGGAAATTCTTAGCAAAATGCATGAAAAAACCCGTTATAATATTAAACTCGCCCAAAAATCCGGAGTAATCGTTTTGGAAAAAGACGGTCCCGATTCTCTTGAGACCTTCATTAAACTCTATGATTCTACTCAAAAAAGACAAGGATTCTTTGCTAAATCCGGAGAATATATCAGAACTTTATGGGAAACATTAAGGCCAAATAAAATGGTCTATTTGCTGATGGCCCAAGTCGATGACAAACCGGTGGCCGGAGGGATGTTTTTCAATTTTAACGGCGTCTTTTCATTTCCGTACGGCGGTTGGTCCGCCGAAAGCCGGGAAAAAATGCCTAACAATCTGTTACATTTTGAAGCCATGAAACTCGGTAAAAAACTTGGCTGTCATACCTACGATTTCTGGAGTTCCTATAAAAATAAACCTGACGCGTCTGATCCGTGGTACGGAACTTATGTTTTTAAAAAAGGCTTTGGCGGTCAGGAGGTTCATTATCCCGGAGCATATGATTTAGTTTTGGATAAACCAATATATTCGCTTATTAAACTCGGCAACAAAATCCGTTGGCCGATTTACAGATTAAAAAGATGGATCTAAGACAGTCTGAAAACTACGCCGACTACATGCGATCCCTCGGTTGGATTATTGAGAGAATTGACGATACTAATGTTTTTATCAAAAAAATTCTGTTTTTTTCTGTCATAAAAATTCAGCGGCCGAATAAATTAGATTTAGAAAAACTCCGCAAATTAAAACAAAAATGTCAGGCCATAAAAGTTAACATCGAACCTGGTTTCGGCTGGCATTTACTACCCACCAAAACAATTATCATTGATTTAGAAAATTTAAATATTCCAAAAGACACACGCTACGAAATCCGTAAAGCAAACAAATTAACAATCCAACAGTCAAATAATATTGACGAATTTTATCGGTTATTAAAAGAGACCATGAAACTTGGCGGCTGGAGAATCCCAATTTATAAAGAAGTTACTAATTTATACAAAGCATTTCAACCAAACAATTCAGCGATTTTAACCTGTGGCATATCCGCATGTCTTTTGGTTTGGGCTGATGACACAGCCCATTTTATGTATGCAGCCAACTCTAAAAATGGCTTAGAGAAGGGGGGCGCTTATTTTATTTTGAACGAGACCATTAAATTTTGCCAAAAATTAGGCTTAAAATATTTAGATCTTGAGGGAATTTACGATGAAAGGTTCCCCAATGAAAACAAAAACTGGCAGGGGTTTACAAAATTCAAAATGGGTTGGGGTGGAAAAATTGTGGAATATTAATTGCACAAGATTTTGAACTCGCAATTTTGGCAAATGATACTGCCGGAGCATTGAAAATTGGATTTTTGGATTTCATCACGAATTTGTAATAATTCTTTTTTGGCAACTTCCAGTTGTTCTTTAGTTCTAACAGTTGTAACTTTAGAGGCAGTATCAAAATAATAAAATGATAACTTAATTTTTTCAATTGACTTCTGCATTGTCTCCGCAGCCGCCATGGCATAAACTGTCATTTGTAAATTAATATCAATATCTCTTTTACTTGGGACATTGGCCCCGGTTTTATAATCAATTATTTCTACAACTCCGTCACCTAAATCATCAACCCGGTCAAACTTTCCCCCAATTTTAAGATCATCAATCTTGAACACGAATGGTTGTTCTAGATACAATGGCTTAGCCTGTTTATGTAAATCAGTCTTAAGATATTCCGATAAAAAATCCGCGATTCTTTTTTTAGAATCCTCTTCATGTTTTTTGCTCTGATAGCCTTCATGGATCCAATTATTATCTAAGATAGATTCTGGACTCTGGCCAGAATGACGGTATAGATCGCGTAGAACTAAATGCATAGAGTTGCCCATTGATTGCGCGGCGTTGGGCGGGGTGGGAATCCGCAAAATATTTTTTAATTTGTAATGCAACGGGCACATACGGAAAGTTTCAATGGCAGAGTAGGATAAATAATCGACTTTTATATTACTTTTTTCTTCTTCTTTTTCTTTTGGTTTGATCCATTCAAATAAAGGCAACTGATTTTGTTTTGTTTCTGTATACCTGTATTCCTGTAGACCTATTGCCTCCTGAACGAAAGGGCTTATCTTTCGTTCGCGTTTACCTTCTCCATAAAAATTGGCTGCGGAAAAATATAGTTGTTCTTTAGCCCGGGTCATCCCCACATAAAACAATCTTCGTTCTTCCTCAATGTGATAATCACCGACCGGTAATGTTTCTTTGATTAAGCTGTCCGGAATCGGAATTTGCTCTTTTCGTTCCCGGGTCGGGAAACGACCCTCAATTAAATTGACGAGAAAGACAACTGGGAATTCTAATCCCTTAGCCGAATGCAAAGTTAGAATATTAACGGCATTATTTTGCGTCCAGTCCGTCTCGGTCGCCGACGGCGACTCACCCTGGTCCATGGCCAAAGCCAGATATTCTGAAACCGCAAAAACATTGGCGTCTAAATTTTGTCCCTCGAACGATTTTAATTTGTCAAAAAATTTCATAATATTTAAGGCCCGTTTTTCATCAATCGCAGTTTTGTAATCAACAATTTGTTTTAATAATCCGGAGCCTTCAAGAAAATAATATAAAATTTGTCCGGCGGTTTCTTTATTTATAAGTTCTTGGTGCCGGTGAACCATATCAATAAACGATCCGCCGTTTTTTTCCATAAGTTCAAACAGGGATAAATTTTCTTTTTTCGCTTGTGATAACCAACCAATGATTTCTCGTTGTTTAAAATTAAAAATTTCCATTGATAAAACTCGATACAGCGAAACCGAATCGGTAAAATCGGTCAAAAATTTTAAATAGGCAATTAAATCCCGGACTTCCGGTTGTTTAAAAAGTTGCCCCGGACCTAAAAACTGATATGGAATCCCACTTCTTTCCAACGACCTTACAAATGGGTCTGCATGGTTATTGGCTCTTACAAGGATTGCAAAGTCCTTATAGTCTAAATTTTTAATTTTTAATTTTAAATTTTTAATTTTATTGGTTACTTCCTCTGCTTCGTTTTCAACACGATCGGCATAAATAAATTCTATATTTTCTTGCGGATAATCAACCTTTGAAATTAATTTTTTAGAAATTCCCAACGACGCTTCTAAAGTATCCGGATCATTATTTTTTATTAATTTATACGCGCTGTCCAGAATTATTTGTGAAGACCTATAATTATCATTTAAAATTATTTGTTTTGATTTTGGGTAATCCTTAGAAAACGACAGGATATTTGATATGGCGGCGCCTCTAAATTTATAGATCGATTGATTATCATCCCCGACGACAGTTAGATTGCTGTCATCAGCCGCAAGTAATTTTACTAATTGATATTGCGCGAAGTTGGTATCCTGAAATTCGTCGAGTAAAATATATTTAAATTGTTTTTGATATCTTTTTAAGATATTTTTTCGCTCTCTAAATAATTTGAGCGTGTTGGTAATTAAATCCGCAAAGTCCATTACACTATTTTCTATTTTTAATTTTTCATAAACTTCGTATGCCCCGACCAACTCCGGATACTCGTCATTCTTATACTCTTCAGGACTAATATCCTCATCTTTTAGACGCGAAAAATGTTGTATCATGCCCTCGATAAACTTATATGGATTGCCGTGGGGACGGAAATAATTTAGTTTGAATTGCCAAAAGTTTTTCTTGACAAATAAATAAGTCTGGGCCTCGGTCATTAATTGATAATTTGATGAGAGGCCAATGTGCAGGGCTTCGTTTCGCAAAATCCGGTCGCAAAAAGAATGAAAGGTGGTAACCCACATCCCAAAAACTCCATAGGGGAGAATTTTATCAATCCGCTCTTCCATTTCCCGGGCGGCTTTTTCCGTAAAAGTTAAAGCCAAGATTTCTTCCGGCTTTGCAAGATTGGCACCAATTAAATGCTTAATCCGTTCGGTAATAACCGTCGTTTTCCCCGTCCCCGCCCCGGCAATGATGAGCAGCGGCCCGTTTCCATACTCCACCGCCTCCTGCTGATTTTTATTCAGTTTCTTATCCACGAAGTCATTGTATCACTAACACTGTCATTCAGGTCTTGACATTTATTATTGCTACATATATAGTATTGTTATGTCATTGGCAATAGCAATCACGAGTAATTGGCAAATGCATATTCCTCAAGCAATGCGTGAGGCGGCCGGTTTAAACGCACCAGGAATCGTTATGGCTACTGTTAGTCCCGGAGAGATAACTATTCGGCCTCAAAAAAGTAAAATTATGTCTTTGGCCGGGTCGTTACACGCCGCTCATTTAAAAAATCCCATCGATATTGATAATATTCGCAACTATATTGACTACTCCAAAGCATGAGAAAAATTTTTCTCGATTCCAACATCTGGCTTCGTTTCTTTTTAAAGGATAACGACCAATTTGAATCCACCCAAAAATTAATTGTTGCGACTGAAGAGGGCCGGTTTAAACCTTATTCCTCGGCAATAATTTTACTTGAGGTCGCTTATGTTTTAAAAAGCGTTTATAAATTACCTGCCGAAAAAATAATAGAGATGCTCGATTCTATTTGCGAGCTTCGCAACGTTACAATTATTGAAAAAACAAACAGTAAAATGGCCTTGAAATTTATGGAAAAATTCAATATAAAATACAGTGACTGTCTTATTGCCTCACAAGTAAAAAAAGATATTATTCTCGTCACTTTTGACCGGGAATTTTCTAAAATTAAGGGGTTAAACTGTCAAACTCCATCTCAAATTCTAACTGATTAATTTTTTTCTTCACTTGGAAAATATCTAAAAGACCAAGCTGCAGCATGGAATGTTAGATATCATAGGTAAACTATTGCAAAACATAAAAAATTGTAGCAGAATAAAAGGGTGAAGTTAATTCTAATAACCATCCCCGTCATTTTAATTTTCGCCGCCAGTTATTTCTTTCTGCAAAGTGACTTCTTTAAACCAAGAGAACCTGTAGCAGTTGTTGTTTCAACAATTACACAAACTCCAACTCCTATAACAACAACTGACGAAACAGCAAATTGGAAAACATACCTAAATGAAAAATACGGTTTTGGGTTTCGTTATCCTTTTAGCTGGGGAGAACTGCAAGAAAAGACGGTGATTTACGGACCAAACGAATACGAACGGGGGAAACGTTTATTTTTGATTTTTAGCAAAAATTCCCGAGTAAGAGCATCGGGTCTTTCTTCGGATTTTACTAGACCCATGGAAGGCGGCGACGACACGTTTGGTGGCGACCCTCAAAAACCGAAAGGAATAAGTTCTTCCATCTATGTTGGTTTGCCCGGATGCGAAGAAAGATACGCTCAGTCTTACAATGGTTGGGTTGAGTTTAACTTGCCGGGCAAGGAAATCAGCGGTTTTCGCCTTATCCTCCCGATTCTTTCTCAAGCAGAAATAGAAAAATTCAGCCGTCTTTATCCGATCTCTGGCGATGGTTCTTGCCCAGTAGGCAGCAAAGAACTGGAACAGGCAAAACAACATGCCGAAGATATTCTGAAAAAGATTGAAACCGGAGATATAGATAAAGAGAGCCGCGAAAATTTGCAAATATTCAGAGAGGTCGTCAAATCAGCTTATGTATTCTAAAATTTTTTGAAAGAAATAAAATGAGAAAAGGAAATATTTTACTGGTGATTTTGATTGTAGTTGGAGTGGTGGCTGTTTCAGTCGGAGGATATTTTTATTTGTGGCCAAAATTTCGATACTCAGCCCAAGATATCCGATGTGTAGACGATAATCAATGTCCGCCTGAATATTATTGCTATAAAAACCCCGAAAATAAAGGCATGTTTTATTTAGGCGGTCCAGGAAAATGCGTTAAAGGACAGAGGCAATTACAAGTGGCCACTCCGTTGGATAACCCAGCGACGAATTGGAAAACGTGCCAGAATCAAAAACCGGAGTTGGCTAAAGTCTCAGGCAAGGTTTTGATCTATACGATCGATGAAAAAGAAATGACTGTTCAATTTGTTGCTCAAGGAAAAACGGCGAACATAAAAGAAATGTTGGTTTGGACAGACCCTAAATCCAACCCACAATGGATTCCTTTTCAGACGCTTATAAAATTACCAATAAACGACTTCGTTTATGCCTGTTTCAAAGACGAAATTGGAAATGTCTCTCCAGTTTATTCAGATTCCTCATTTCCTCAGCATAGTCCGGCTAACCCTATTCCTTAATAAGGGTTTCTGGTTTTTTATCTTCTTTTCCACCGTTTCCAATTCCCTGAACATTTTCAACTTTGGCTGATAAACCCACAAATTGGGTAGCCACTTTGTTCATCATGGCGTAGGAATTGTTGACGTGGGATTGTAAGGTAGCTAAAAGCTCGGCAAGTTTTGAAGTTTCGGTATGAATGGCCCGCATGGCTTGTTGCACAGTTTTAATTTCCGCCGCAATTTTCTGGCCTTCAAATGAGAGTAAAACTGAGCGTAAAAAGGCGTAAAAAGTGGATGGCGACACCGGCATGACCCGCCGTTTGTAGGCATAATCAATTAACTCCGAATTGACAATGTCATAATAAACCGCTTCCGAGGGGACGTACATGAGGGCAAAATCAACAGTACCTTCATCCGGTAAAATATATTTGTCCGCGACTTCATCCACCCGGTTTTTAATGTCCCGACCAAAGTCTTTTTTAAAACTCTCGTCCTCGTGCATTTTTTTGAAGTTCTCCATGGAAAATTTGGAATCAATAGGGATTATCCCTGACGTGGTTTTAATGATGGCATCGACTTTAACCCCGGATCTAAAAGCGTATTGTAGGGCATAGTTTGCCCGCGGCAGACTTTGTTCCAAAAGTTGGGCTAAAACTTGTTCTCCGAGCCCCCCGCGCAATTTTGGGGAAGCCAGAAAGTTTTGCAGGTCTTTCATTGATTTGCCGATTTCTGACATTTCTCCAATGGTTTTTTGCGACTCCAAAATCTTCTGGGTCTGCAGATCCAACCGTTTATCCATCGACTTGAGCCATTC
>CAYHSW010000004.1:0-20884 GCA_964359405.1 uncultured Gammaproteobacteria bacterium
TTCAGGAGCAAAAAGAAAGCCAGGAAACCCCAACGGTTGAGGATTTGCTTAAAACCGTTAGCTCTCAATTAAACACCAACCCCGTGAATTTGGATGAAAAATAAGTTAAATTCACGCATATTTGACAAAAAGACGTGAATATGGTAGAATTACGGGAGACATGAGCTACCACAACTTAATCCACGATTTAAAACAAAAATACGATAAGTTAGCCGCCAATAAAGGTGATTTATTAAAAATAATTCTGGAGGCGGAACTGGCCGAAACGGTTTATAACTCCAACGCCATTGAAAATTCCACTCTGACTTTAAAAGAAACCGAGCAAATTATTGCCCAGGAAATGGTTAAGAGACCGTCACTGCGAGAAGTTTATGAGGCCAGAAACCTGGCTATGGTTATGGAAAATATGACCCAAGAAGGAGAATTGACTAAAGGCGTAATTTTAATGTGGCATAAAATGCTTTTAACCGGGATTGACGATTTTATTGCCGGCCGGTTCCGCGCCAACGACGAATATGTCCGGGTCGGTTATTACATCGCTCCGGCACCGGAACATCTTGATCTGGCGTTTACCTCATTTTTAACCGATTATCAAAATAATTTTGAGGGTTATTTTCTGGATAAAATCACTAAATTTCATCTGGAATTTGAAAATCTTCATCCGTTTAATGACGGCAATGGCCGGATCGGCCGGGTAATTATTAATTACCAATTGGCGCAACTTGGCTTTCCACCCATTATTATTCGCGGTAAAGAAAAAGAAATTTATGGCCGGACTTTTGCCACTTACCGCGAAACTAAAAATATTAAACCATTTTTGAAAATAGTCACTTTGGCCTTATTGGAATCATTTCATAAACGACTGGCGTATTTGGAGGGCAAAAAAATAATCACCCTGTCTGATTATGTCAAATCACAAAACAAACCCGCCCCCGCCATTTTCAACGCCGCCAAACGCCAATCTATTCCGGCTTTTCGTGAAAGAAATGTCTGGAAAATTGGGGTTTAAGATTTAACTACTTTATAATGCAGTTGCACGGTTTGGGAACTTAATTTGTTAACTTCCAAAAGTTCCAATTTTGTTTCAAAATCAGCATTAAAAATACTCATTCCTTGTCCGTAAATTATTGGTTCAATATCAAGACAAATTTCATCAATAAGATTTTGTTCCATAAATTGCGTTACAGTATTTTGACCGCCAATAATAACAACTTCATTAACACCATTTAATTTTAATTTGTTTATCAAATCAGTAGGGGATAAATCGGTAAATTTCACTGTCGCATTATCACTTTTTAGATTTTTGTTTGAAGTTAAAACGTAATGAGTCCCAGATTCAAGCGGCATATAATCCGGATATAAAACTTCATAGGTTTTTCTTCCAGAAATTATTGTTCCGGCGCCACGACAAACTTTCAAAAAACTTTGTAAGTCAGCCTCGGAAGTAAAATCAGAATTTCCATCGGTTTTTCCGATCATTCCATTAGTCGTAATATCCATGTATAAAATTGTTTTCATAGTTGTTTTTTTAATTTTAAATCAAATGTTTCTATTTTTGCAGTGAGTTTTTTTGAAACAGCTAAAAGCCAGCAATCAATATAGGAAATATTTACTTTTTTAAATTGATTTAGGGCGTTTAAAACAAGCTCTTTATCCAAACAGATAATCCATTCTTGAGAGATAAGTTTTGTGAGTTGTGTTGTTATTTGTTCCCGGTCAGCCTTGTAAACTGAATCTAAAACCCAAACAACTTCAGCCACAATAACCCCGTCAAAATATATTTTTATTTGGCCGGATTTAGCTTTTTCAAAAAATAATTTAGCTTGTGGTGAAAGTTTTGGGTCATCTTCCCGTAAATAACGGAGAATGACGTTTGTGTCCGCTAAAACTAAATTATTTTCCATATTTTTTGGCCAAAGCTTTTTGAGCCATTTTCATTTCCCAATCAAGTCCTTTATATTTTACATCTGTTTTAAGAGAGCCATATAAATCATCTATTATATTTTGGGTTGGAATTATTTTAACCGTGGCAGTCTTATCTTCAAAATTAACACTTTCAAAAATTGCCAAATCACCGGTTTGGACAGCCAAGGCAAGCCGCAAATCCTGCGGCAAAGTTACTTGTCCTTTGGTAGTGATTGTTGTTGGTCCGTACATAGTAGGAATATTACTACGTAGTAATACAAGAGTCAAGTGGTAATACTAACTTTGAACTCGGACTGGCATTATTAGATGGAGAAAGTCTTTATCGCCAATGATTTCGAACAGGCCGGCGGTGAGGGAGTTGGTAAAAGAGAATTTTAATTCGTGATCACCGGCAATGTTTAGTAAATCCAATAAATAATGGTAATTAAACGCAATGATTAATTCCTCGTCCTGTGATTTGTCGAGTTTAATGGCCACTTCGCTTTGATTTTCTCCCGTCTGCTGCGCCTGGGACGCAATTGTACATTGTAAATTATTAATTTTTAATTTCACTATATTGGCGGAATCGCGGGCGAAGACGCCGGCAAGTTTGACCGATTTTAAAAGATCAACTGCGTCGATTGTTAAAAAATTTTCTGATGATTGGGGAATAATTTTTTCATAGGCCGGGAAGTTGCCGGCAATTAACCGGGCGGACAAAACCGCGTCTTCAAGGGTAAAAACAGCGTCATTACCGGCCAGTTGTATTTCCATTGCTTTGCCCTCCATCCGGGAAACTTCGGCCATGGCTTTAGCCGGAATAATTACTGAAAACTCGGGACATTCAACGAGCAGGCGGGTTTGAGACAACCGGAAACCATCTGTCGCCACCATAGTCAATTCTTTACCATTACCTTTTACTAAAATCCCGGTTAATGCCGGTCGGGCATCGTCTGTCCCAACTGCGATAATGGTTTTTGAAACCAACTCCTTAAATTTACTAAAATCAATTTTTATATTTTTATTATTTTTAGTTTCGATTTTAGTAACGGCCGGCCATTCCGAGGCGGGGATACCGTTTATTTTGGCTTTGAATTTCCCTGACGAAACAATTAATTGACCTTCAATTTGTTCCAAAGTTATTTTTCCTGCCGGAAGGGAGCCGATAATTTCCAAAAAAGTTCTGGCGGGAACGGTAAAACTGCCTTCAGTTAAGATTTTGGCTCCAATACTAGTGGTTAAAGAAATTTCCAAATTGGTGCCGGTGAGTTTTAATTGACCATCAATCGTTTCCAGAAGAACATTCCCTAAAATAGGCATTTGAATCTTCGAAGAAACGACATGAGAAATTAGAGTTAACCCCTTAATTAAATTTTCTTGTAAAATTTCAACTTTCATTTTCTTTCAGTGTTAATTAGTAATAATAATAGTCTAGTGTATATGTTGATAAATGTCCATAAACAGCCGGAAAAGTTCTGTGGATAAGTTATCCACTTACCCCCAAACCTCTTTTTTTATCAACATTATTTGTTCCCGTAATTTTTCATTTTGTGGATAAAGGTCCTCCATTTTAGTGACGGCGTGCATAACCGTGGTGTGGTCTTTGCGGTTTAAGGCCGAGGCAATATCAATAAGTCCCATTTTACATTCGTTGCGCAGAATATACATAACAATTTGACGCGGCCAGACAAGCTCTGCCTGACGCCGATCCGAGAGAATTTCTCCGGATCGGATGCCGGTAATTTTAGACACGGCCGCGATAATTGTTTTTGGGGAAGCAAAGTTCTCTTTAGATTGTTCCATGGCGCCATTTGCTGATGGTAGATTATCTTTGATAAACTCCAGGGTGACAGGAGTGTTACTTGCCTGCCCCTGGACAATAAGTCTCTGGATTGTCCCCTCAATCTCCCGGATATTATTTTGAAAACGCCCGGCTAAATAACCCACGATTTCCTGATCCCATTTCTCGTTTCTTATTTCCAGTTTCTGATTGATGATCGCCATCCGCATTTCCAGATCCGGAGATTGAATATCGACTGAAAGCCCGCCCATAAGCCTTGAAAGTAAACGGTCCTCAACTTTTATTTCCTGCGGTGGCCGGTCGGAGGTTAAAATAACCTGTTTTTCAGACATAAATAAAGTGTTGAAACAGTGAAAAAATTCTTCTTGGGCAGATTGTTTGCCGGACATAAACTGAATGTCGTCCATGAGTAGCAGGTCAATATCCCGGTATTTGCGTTTAAAGGCCGGGGTGTTTTTATCCTGAAATGAGGCCACTAAATCATTTAAAAAAAGTTCCGCCGTGGTGTACATAATGCGCAAATTTGGTAATTTTTCAAACAGTTCATTGCCTACCGCCTGCATCAAATGGGTTTTGCCGATGCCGACGCCGCCGTAAATAAAAAACGGGTTATATTCCCGGCCGGGGTTTTTACAAATCCGAATTGCCGCCGCGTGGGCAAAGTTATTGCTGGAGCCAACAACTAGAGTAGAAAATTTATATTTAGGATTTAAATGTGTCCGGGAATATGAGGGGTCATTTTGAATAATTGTGGGTTTCGACTCCGCAAAAAGCGGTAAAGATTCTTCGCTCTTTTTTTCAACTATTTTTATTTCAAATAAAATCGAGAGTTTTGTTTTGGTTTGGCGTTCCAGGGCGTTTTGAACAAGGGTATAATACTTTTTGTCCAGGGCATTTTTAGACGCTGAATTTGGGGTGTTAACTGTCGCCACATTATTTTCTAAAGAGGCCAGGGAGGTATTATTAAAATAAATTTTAGTCTGGGCTTTACCCAACTCAATTTCGATCTCAGAAACCGCAGTTTTCCACAATTTTTGCAGGTCCATGACCACATATTACAAGTTATCCACAAAATTTCAACTGGATATAAATGGGTCAATATTAAAATGTGTTATTATTAAATTAATGTCAGCACCAAAATCTTTATATCTTTCGGATAAACAATTGGAAGGATTATCAATAATTACCTCTGACGCGGGACAGGTACTGTTAGCTTCAACAATTGTTCCGTTTTTTACTGGGGTTGCAACGTTTAATCTAATTATGTTACCATTGGGATCAGCACTAACAATTATTTGTTATGTCATGAGTGTTTATTTGAGAAAAAATTTATGAACATTGTTATTGATCCATTAACAGGTTTCTATATTGTCTCTGCAATAATAATTTTGATTATAGCCGTTATGGCCCTCCCCACCATGCTCAAAAAATCCGGGGTGTTGAAATAGATTTAAATTATCTCATACACCTTTACTAATTTCGCACGTGCGGATTAAGTTTTAATTTTGTTGGGGACTGGTCTTTTCCTGCCTTGCCTGGTCGATTAGAAAAACCTGATTGCTTCGAAGCAGGGGCATTTTGTCCGGGGAGAAAAAACCATAATCGGACACTTCGTGACTTTTGATAAATTCCCCGCCGATAAAAACGCCGGTGTAACACAAATCCAATCTGGCCCCGTCGCGATCGGTGCGGGTTTTGAGCGGTTCGTCGGCGCTAACCGTAAGATTAGACTCTTCCTTTATTTCCCGTTCCAGAGTTTCCGCCGGATGTTCACCGGCCCTCATATAACCGCCGGGCAAACTCCAAGGTTGAGCCCGGTAAGTATGTTTAAAAAGGAGAACTTCGTTTTTATCATTAAAAATAACCCCGGTCACGCCGACTAAAAACTGGCTTTGAAAAAACCGCATAAAAAATAGTTGTGTCTTTTTAGAAAAATTCAAACCCTTCCAGATTCTGGCAAGTAACAATTTCATAACGCGTTTTTGTCCGGAGTTTCGACAATGGCGGAGTTGTTTTTAAGTTTTTCGTTTTCCAGCTCCAGTTGGTGGATACGTTTGGTTAAATCAACAATGTCGCTTTCCCCCTGTTTGATTTCTTTGTTTTTCCCGCGCATTTTTAAAGCTACAAAAATTGAGTTAATAACGTAGGCAGTATAGGACAGAAGCAGTCCGGTCAAAAGAGAGCCCATGATGACATAAAACAGGGGAAAAGTGGCAAAATAAGTCGTGCCAACTTGAGCCAGATAAACCATCAGTACCCCAAAAATCAATAATAAAATAAGTATCAGCATTTATCTTAGTATACACCTTTGTTACTCCTTGACAAGTACTACAACAAGTTGTAATATATGAAGGATGACAACTAATACAAAACAACGGGTAACCCTCTTTCTTAACCCCGGTTTATTAACGCAGGCCAAGGCGCAAGCCATCGTTAAGGGGGTTAGTTTAACCAAATTAGTAGAGACGGCTTTGATTAAATATTTACCCGAGAAAACAATTATTAAAAAAATTGAAACATCAGAAATGGGGTGAAATAATATGGCAGAACTTATAAAAGAAACAAAGATTGAAGCCACCAATTCCCAAACGGTTGAATATTTGGTTTATTTTTTCTTTGGAGTCTTGGAGGTGCTTTTGGCTTTCCGCTTAGTTTTAAAATTGACCGGAGCGAGTTTGGCGAGCGCCTTTGTGGGCTTAATCTATGGTTTGACCGGAATTTTTATCCTGCCTTTTGAGGGGATATTTCGCCGGGGGTACGCCCAGGGGGTGGAAACAACTTCCGTTCTTGAGCCGTCAACATTGGTCGCCATTGTGGTGTACGCGGTTTTAGCTTGGGGAATTGTTAAACTCATCAGGGTTCTCTCTGGTGAAAAACAAGTTTCGTGAAGGGGGTGAAAACTAAATGAGTCTTTCTTTTACCAGTTTAAGTCCGATCACGTCTTTGTTGTTTGGCATTCTGATCCTTGCGTTTCCGAAATTTCTTAATTATTTGATTGCCGGTTATCTGATCATCATCGGATTGCTCGGCTTAGGAATATTAAGATAGGGAAAAGCTCCCAAAAATTGTTTAGGGGTGACGATTTTTGTTTTCGTCAGTTTTTTTAACTCTGTGACCTTGAAATCCTTGGTGTTGCCCGTGACAAAATAATCAACTTTAGCGGCCTGGGCGGCTTGAAAAATTGGCAAATCTTCAACAGAAATTAAGCCCTCAAGTTTTTTAGACAGGGTCTCCGGGTCGGAAAATATTTCCGGCGGGTTATCGAGAATAAAAGTTTTAAAATTGTCAAGCTGGGCGGGAATTTTTTCTTTAATATTTCTAACGGTTTCTTTAAGAACCTGCTGGGAGATGACTAAATTTATTTTGTTATTTTTTCCGGCCTCAAGTATTTTCTGGCAGTTTTGCGAACCGTAAAAGGCGGAAAACCAGATATTACTGTCAAGAAAGACTCTGGGCATACTTATTAAGATAAATCTCCCGCCTTATTTTTTTAAGATTATCCTGCATTTCCTTTTCAGGAATACCGCTTTCAGCGAAAGCCTTTTGCAAGGCTTTAAAAGCGTCAACGGCGGCGGCCTTTTGCGGTTTTAAAACAATTTTTTCATTTTCAATCTCGGCGACCAGATTGTCACCGACAGTTGCCCCAACCATCGCTAAAAGCGGTTCGGGAAAAGTTACCTGTCTTTTGGTGCGGATATTCAGTATTGCCGTCATATTTTCTAGCGTAGGATATCTTACGTCTTACCTTTTGTCAAGCCCCGTTTTATTTGACAAAATAAGCCCGATAGAGTAAACTAAAAACATGAGTTCAAGAGTTGACGTATACAATAATTATTCCCCTAACAAGTCTTCCGACGTTTGTTGGGGGGCCTTTATTTCCTAAAAATTAAATAATTGAAATTGCTTTTGCCTTCCAACAGGGAGGTTTTTTAGTGTCAAAATATATGAAAAATTTTATTGAATTTGAATATCATCGAGTAACCAATGAAAACTTTACAGAAATCTGGCAGGCCAAAAAACCAAGCCGAGTTGTGATTACTGTGCCCCACGACGGGATTCCAAATTATAAATGGCCGGACAAAATAAGGGATCGAAGAAAGAGTGTTACTGGTGGTGACCCCCAAGTTTGGCTTATTGCTAAAGATGTTTTGTTTAGTTCTAGGCGTTTAAGAATACGGGAGTTTATAAGTGTGGTCAGGGGGAACATCCCCAGAGGTGTGGTTGATCTCAACCGTAGCTGGCCATTTCCTCGAAGCTATTGTGTAGGACAGAAGCCACAACTAGCTCTGGAGAATCCTCGTTATGCTTCAGTATATAGGCAGTATCATGGATTAATTAAGAAATTGCTTATGGATTCTATTGAGAGTTATGGTAAAGAAGGTTGTCTTTTGGTTGATTTGCATGGATTTGGCAAGCAACCAGATTATGCTCCTAAAAATGGCTACGACCTAATTCTTGGTACTGGCAACAGAGCATCGATTTATTATGATGATATTGATTTTAAGATGGGCGAGTATTTGCGAAGTAAGGGATACGAAGTATTTGTTCCCAGAGATAAAAGCTCCTCTCATAAAAAAGAAGATTTATACGCGGCAGAATTTACAACACGATACTGGGCAGAAAGGCTTAAAATAAACGCTGTACAAATTGAAACCGCACACAAATTTAGAGATAAAAAGCGAGGGGTGGAAATTGGTCCCCAACTCTCAAAGGACCTAGCATCATTTTTTGAAAAATGGTTTTTTGGCAAATGAGGTAAAACTCGTGGTCCTTTGCGAAAAACACGGCGAAGTCAGGAAAATTCTGGACTGCGACCCCTCCAGAGGCGGGCAGGCAGAATGACGCAGATTTAGATTGTTGTGACGCCATTAACAAGAGGTGGTCTTGTTAACTCAAAACCTCGTCTGTTTACTTCGTTTCTCACTATGTTACAATAATTTTATGGACCTGCCCGGGGGAATTACTGATGAGAAACTGCGGGAAATATTGCTTGCCCAGAAGCTTATTACGGCGGAAGACCTGAAAGAGGTCGATAGCGTCGTTGGTAAATATAAAATTTCCCTGAGCGAGGCCCTCATTGAGAAAGACCCGGCGCTAGACCGGAAAATCGGGGAGCTTGTGGCCGCAGAGTTGAAAGTCCCCTTTGTCTGCCTTGGAGAAATCTCCATTCCCGAGGATGTTTATTTTATTATTCCGGAAAGTTTTGCTAGACGTCATAAACTTGCCATTTTTGCCAAAGACAAGGAAGAAATCTCCATGGCCATGGTAAATCCTCAAGACAATGAAATTGTAGAAAAAGTCGCCTGGAAAACCGGAGGGAAAATTAAAATTTTTTATGCTACGGAAATGGATATCAACAATACTTTGCAAATATACAAGCAGGATCTGCAAAAAATTATCGACAAACTATTGCGCGAAGAAAGCCGGCCCGTTAATGCCCTGCTGGAAGAAGCGGCTATAGACGCCCCCGTTGTCAAAATTGTGGACGCTATTTTGGAATCTGCTTATAAAGATAAGTCGTCGGATATTCACATCGAACCGGAAGAGAAAGAATCTCTGGTGCGGTTTCGGATCGACGGGATTTTGCATGATATTTTACGGCTCCCGAAATCTTTGCACGACCGGGTCATAACCAGAATCAAAGTTTTGTCCAATTTGCGGACCGATGAGCATCTGGCGGCCCAGGACGGAAAACTGCGGACCATTATCGGGGATGAAAATCTGGATATCCGGGTTTCTATTATTCCCATCGTTGAAGGAGAAAAGGTGGTTTTACGGCTATTGTCCACCAAAAACCAGAATTATTCTTTACCGGATTTGGGAATGTCAAAAGTTGATTTAGATAAAATTGCCAGGGCTTTTTCCAAATCTTACGGGATGATTCTTTCGACCGGACCGACCGGTTCCGGTAAAACCACCTCCATTTATTCAATTTTAAAAATTTTAAATAAACGGGAGCGAAATATCACAACAATCGAAGATCCGGTCGAATACCGGATATTGGGGGCCAATCAAGTCCAGGTGAACACCAAAACCAATCTGACTTTTGCCAACGGCTTGCGGTCAATTTTGCGCCAGGATCCCAATATCATTTTTGTCGGGGAAATCCGGGATAATGAAACGGCCTCGATTGCCGTCAATGCTGCCCTAACAGGCCATCTGGTCTTTTCCACCCTGCACACAAATGACGCGGCCACGGCGATCCCCCGGCTGACGGATATGAAAGTCGAACCGTTTTTAGTCGCCTCGACTGTTAACATAATTATTGCCCAAAGGTTAGTCCGCAAAATTTGCCAGTTTTGTAAAAACCCCACTTTTATTCTTGAGGAAACAGTGACCGCCAACATTAACGATAAAAATCTTGTCACCAAATATTTTAAAGTGGACAAAGACGGCCAGATCACGGTTTACGAGGGCAAGGGCTGCAAGCTTTGCCGCTTCACGGGTTATGCCGGGCGGCTCGGGGTGTTTGAAGTTTTGGAAATCACCAAGAAAATCCGCCAGCTTATAACCGAAAAGAGAGATGCCGATGTTATTGCCCAGGCGGCCGTTTCCGAAGGAATGACCAGTATGCTTGAAGACGGGTTAGTAAAGATTTCTCAGGGTCTGACGACGATGGAAGAAGTTCTCCGGGCGGTTAAAACGGAATCAAACTGATTATGAAAACGGCCACTATTTCACTTTCGGTCAACGAAAAAATGGGACTTGTTAGCAATCTTGGAACGATGCTGACCGCGGGGATTCCCATTATGGAAGCGGTGGAGTCGCTTTCCGAAGACGCCAAAGGCAACGTCAAAATCGTTTTGGGACAATTACGCGACGATCTGGCTCAGGGGAAAAGAATTTCTGCCTCTTTTGCCAATTTTCCCCTGAGTTTTGACCGGGTAACCTTAAATGTTATTAAAGCCTCTGAAGAAGCCGGGACCTTAGAAGCGGCTTTGCGGGATATCAAAATTAATATTCAAAAAGAAGCGGAATTCGGGGATAAAGTCAAGTCGGCGATGATTTATCCCTTCGTAATTTTACTTTTGTTTTTAGCCGTTTTAGGCGTTATTTTAGTGGTGGTTGTTCCAAAAATTGCGGTGGTGTTTGGGAGGCTTAAAGTTCCACTCCCGCTTCCGACGCAAATAATGATCGCTCTTTCGGATCTTATTATGAATAAAACACTTTATTTTGCCGGGGGCGTGTTTACTTTTTTTGCCGTTATTATTATTTTATTCAAAACGCAAAAACAATTAATGTTGTCTTTTATTTATTCTTTCCCGATTATTTCCAAATTGGTTAAAGAAATTGATTTAACCAGATTTTCCCGGACCTTGTATCTTTTGTTAAATGCCGGGTTGACAATTACCGCGGCTCTTGATTTGGCGCAGGATGTGGTCATGCGCCAACGGACCCGAAAAATTATCGGCGAATCGCGGGAGATGGTTACGACCGGAAAGAAACTGGCCGAAGGGATGAAAAAATATAAAGGAGAAGTCCCGGCGATTATGATCAAACTTATTGAGGTCGGGGAAAAAACCGGGTCACTGGATAAAGCCATGCTGGATATTTCCGAGTATCTTGATTACCAGGTTTCCGGGACTTTAAAAACCCTGATTATTTTAATGGAACCGATAATGTTGATTATCGTCGGGGTCTTTGTCGGCGGAATGATGATGGCCATCATTGCCCCCATGTACGGCCTGATCGGTCAAATCGGCAACCGTTAGCTTTTAAAAACGTGGTACACTTTTAGTGTGAGAAATAAAGGTTTTACACTTGTTGAGCTTTTGGTGACAATGGCGATTTCAGCAATTTTGATCAGTTTTGCCACGGTCAGTCTTTTGGGGCTTCAACACAAGACATCTTTGACAACGACCGTCAATAAAATAACCACTGATATCCGCAGTCAGCAGTTGCGGGCCATGAACGGAACCCCCACGGGGATTTATTTTACCGCCAACAGTTACACCCTCATTGACGGATCAAATTTTACCGTCAACCTTGACGAGGGGCTGGAATTTTCGGCAATTTCTTTTGCCGGTCAAACAATTTTATTTAATCCGGGCAACGGAGAAATAACAGCGGCGGGAACGGTAATTTTGAGAGATAAAGTCAGCGGAGAGGGAAAAACCTTCAATGTTAATAAATTAGGAAACATATATGAACTTTTATAAAAAAGGTCAGTCGCTTGTCGAGATTTTGATTGTTTTCGGATTGGCAACAGTACTGCTTCCCGCGGTTCTGACGGGCATTATTTCTTCACGGGAGGGCAAGGCTCAGGAAAAACAGCGGGTCATAGCTTCGTCTATTCTTCATGAGGCCGAAGAAGCCACGCGGAGTTTCCGGCAAAAGAGCTGGGTTGGGTTTGCCATTAATGGAGTTTATCACCACGAAGTTTCGGGAAGTTCTTGGACTTTGGTTTCCGGTGTGGCAACGGCATCCGGGTTTACAAAACAAATTATTATAAGCGATTTTTTACGTGACGGCGTTAATGATCCCTCAACTAAAATCGTGACGACAAATGTTTCCTGGACAGAACCATATCCAAGCTCTGTTTCTTCGGTAAAATATTTAACCCGGTACCGGGATAATCTTTCCCACACGGAGACAACAGTTACAGAATTTAATAACGGAACCGCCACTAATGTCAAAGTGCAGCAGACTCAGGGGGCAGCGGTTGGAGATGGGGAAATTGTTTTGTCTCAAACCGGAGGCTATGGTGATTGGTGTGCCCCCGCCGGCCCAATAAAAGAATACCAGTTATCCGGCGGCAGTCCGGTTCCTTTTGCTGTTTCCGCCGCTGCCGGCAGCGGTAATGTTATCGTCACCGTTGCCGAAGGGGCAAACAATTCCGGAATACCGCTCGAAGCCATAAATATTACCGACCCAGCTTATCCGACAGCGCCGACAATTACCCGGGGCGGAGTCTTCGACCCTTCCCAGATAAAAACCTACGGGATTTATAATGAGGTCGGTTATGGGTACCTCGCGACCCAGAAGAGTGGTCAAAACCGTCAGGGGATTATCATTGACTTAAACTCTTACACGCAAATCGGGACCTTAGACCTTGGCACCAATACTGATGGTAATAGTGTTTTTGTTTTAAATAATAAAGCCTATCTGACGACGACCGATAATAAAATGTATATTTTTAATATCACCAACCGATCCGGTTCCCACAGTCCGGTCGGACAGGTATCTCTTGTTGGGGGGGCTGGTGTAAAAGTGGTTGTGCTTGGGACTAATGCTTATGTGGCCACCACTTCAACCACGGCGCAACTGCAAATTATTGATGTTACTAATTCCGCTGCTCCCGGCACCCCGGTTTCCATTAATGTAGGTAACGGCCGGGGAGCGACCGATGTTTTTATAAATCAAACCCAATTGCGGGCCTATTTGGTAACCTCTTACGCCTCCCAGACCCAGCCGGATTTTTTTACGATTGATATCAATTCCACAGATGCCTGGTATAAAAAAATTGTCAGCACCTTTAACACATATAATACTACTTATGGCAATATGAGTCCCACCGGGGTAATCGCGGTGTCCGGTGCCCGAGCGGTCATCGTCGGGACCGGATCAACAAGAAATTATCAGGTGATCGCCCTTTCTGGGGAAAATATACCCCCGGTGGCTCTTTCTTATTGCGGGACGGGAGGATTGCCCGGGTCGTCGTATAGTATTGTTGGTGTGGCAACGCTGTTTACCACGGCTAAACGGGCCTACTCCTATATTATTACTTCTGATTCCGGTAAAGAATTTAAAATAATTGAGGGCGGGCCTGGTGAAGGAAATGGCAGTTATGTCCCCACCGGAACTTTTATTTCCCAGCCTTTTGGCCCGATGACTTTGCCGACAGCCTTTAATAATTTTGTGGCTAATATCAGTCAACCTCAACAAAATAATGTGCAGATTTGGGTAGCCGTGGCTGACTCGGCAGGCGTTTCATGCAGCGGGGACAATAATATTTATACTTTCGTCGGTGCCCGCGGTACGGCGACTCCCTTTGAGACGTCTGTCATCGGGAATGCTTCTGTCAGCGGAACAATTCCTTTTGGAAATTATTCTCCCTCCTACAAAAATCCAAGCAAATGTTTTAAGTATAAGGTGGTTCTTATTACTCCTGACTCGACTTTGACACCGGTATTTAAAGACATGACTATTAATTATTCACCATGAAAAGAAAGGGTTTTAGTCTGATTGAACTATTACTTTATATTGGTCTTTTGGCGGTTATTTTAACGGCAATGACGAACATTTTTTTACTGATTGTCGATCTGCAATTGGAAACGGAAAGTTTTTCCGGAGCCGCCCAGGACGGGCAATATGTGTTGTCACGGTTAAAATATGATCTTTCCCAGGGGAAGACAATAAGCTCTCCGGCTCTCGGAGGAAGCGGCGGTTCGCTCACAATATTAATAAATGGGGTGTCTTATCAATATTATTTACAAAATGACAACTTGTTCGTAAATCCGGGGGGACAATTGAACAGTTATCAAACTAAAGTCTCGGATTTGTTATTTACCCATTTGGGAAACGGAACCGGGGAAGAAGACACGGTGAGAATAAATTTTACGGTCACAAGCCGGACGATACGGCGGGCAGGAGCGGAAGCCCAGGGCTTCCAAACCGCCGTTGGCCTTCGGTCGCAATTATGAAAATAAAAAATAATAAGGGTCAGGCCTTGGTAGTTCTTTTGGTTTTAATGACAGTCATGATAATGGTGACTTCGGTTTCGGTGGTTTTAGTCCTGGTTAATTCTCAGAATGCCAGTACGTCCGAGTTGGGAAATGAAGCTTTGGGGGCCGCGGAAAGCGGAGTAGAGAATGCTCTCATATCAATGCTTCGCGACCCCTATGGCTATTCAGG
Source organism: uncultured Gammaproteobacteria bacterium (assembly GCA_964359405.1). Lineage (GTDB taxonomy): Bacteria > Patescibacteriota > Microgenomatia > JAMCZE01 > JAMCZE01 > CAYHSW01. The sequence continues at coordinate 14,561 of CAYHSW010000004.1, forward strand.
CGATGGTTTTGGGGTGACCGTTTCCCCGGGTAATTTCCCAAAAATTATAACGGCGATCGGAAGTTCTAATTATGTTAAAAGGACTCTTGAAGTTGGAGTCACATACAGTAATAATGTATTAGGAGTTACTTATTGGCGAGAAATTTATTAATCAAAATGAATAAACAAACTGCCCAGGCCATTCTTTATCTTGAGCGCAACCGTCTTCAATATTACCCTTCCGGGGCTGAGACGCCCTTGGAACTTCTTTTTGACCAGGTCATGGTGTCAGATTTAGAAGTCAAAAAAACCGACCTCTTAAATGATCACATAAGAATTTTTATCGACCAAAACAAAATTAATCCGGGATCTTTTATAACTTTACTTTCCGAAGACATCTGTTTGGTAAAAGTTTTTTCCGAGGGAACGGGGGAAACCCGGAAAGACGAAATAAGAAAATTTTTAGACCTGGCTCCGTTTGAGAATCTCCGGTCCAAAACCTACCCGTTTGAAAAGGGTTTTAAGTTGTATGCCGTCAACCGCGATTATTATGAAATTGTTGAAGCCGCTTTCGAAAAGTTTGGATTTCGAGCCGAGGCGACAGTTCCCTTGTCAATGCTGGGGACTGATATTTCCGACAAAAATATTTTTAAAAATCTGAATTTGGCCAAGCAATATTCTCTTTCCGGCCAGCAGAATTTATCCGGAATGAATGAAAAACAAAAGGAGTTCGTGGGGAAAAATAAACGATTTATTGTCATGCTGGGAGTGTTTTGCGTTTTGATTCTTGTTCTTTTGTCGATGATTATTTTTGTTCTGAAACCGTTTGAGGCAAAGTCTAAGGCAATTAAAACAATTGTTGCCCCGCAACAAATCACGGTCGTTATTCCAACACCCCCGGTCGTGACCGAGGGAACGATAAATCCCCGGGAAGTAAAAGTTGAGATTTTAAATGGTTCTCCCGTTGTCGGGCAGGCCGGGCAGATGCGGGAAATATTTTTGAGTTTAGGGTTTAAGGAAATTACTGTCGGGAATATTTCCGGAATCGTTCCCAAATCGGGGTTGGCATACACGGCCAGCGTTTCCGCCCAACTGGTAGATAAAGTGGTTAGCAGATTAAGAGTTAATTTTCCGGATTTGACAGTTTCGCAAACAGTTGGCGGCGATTTTGGGATAATTTTTACCATAGGCCGGGATTTGAAGCTAAAAATTGCCCCTTGACAAGGTTTTTAAAAAAGGTTTACACTAAATATATGAAATCTGCCCAACGAGGTTTTACATTAATTGAGTTACTTGTCGTCATAGGAATTTTGGCTGTCCTTCTTACCATCGTCTTAATCGCTATTAACCCCGGTCGTCAATTTGCCCAGGCGAACAACACCAAAAGACGAAGTGATGTCAATGCTCTCTTAAATGCTATTCATCAATACGGGGCAGATAATAAAGGAGCTTTGCCGGGAGGTTTGGTTGGGACTCCGGGAGTCGTCTTGAACATTTCGAGCGCCTCTACCTCAGGTAATTTATGTTCCGCTTTAATGCCGACCTATCTTTCCACTTTGCCGATTGATCCAAGCATCAATGCCCAGCCGATTGCCAGCTGCGGTGGTCAGTATAACACCGGTTACCAGGTGGTTTACGGTTCCTCCACAGATGCGACGAACCGAAGAGTGACAGTTATTGCTCCAAGCGCCGACCTGACAGTTGAACCGGCAGGAACGACAGAAATATCAGTGACTCGGTAATGGACATCGCGATTTACCTTCTTTCCTTTTTTCTTATTTGGCAAGGTTCCAGTTTAGTCGTCGGATCAATTTCTAAGCTAGCTCACAAATTAAACCTTTCTACCTTTTCGGTTTCCTTTTTTGTTCTGGGGTTTTTAACTTCCTTGCCGGAAATAATGGTTGGTCTTAATTCGGTTATTGGCGGCAAACCGGAGATTTTTGTGGGGAATTTATTAGGCGGAACTTTGGCTCTGTTTATTTTTGTCATCCCCTTGTTGGCAGTTTTTGGTAATGGTTTATCATTAAGGCATGAGTTGAACGAAAAACATCTTTTGGTGGCCTTAGTTGTTATTTTGGCTCCGGCCTTTTTAATTCTGGATAACAGCGCGGTAATATTTGATGGTTTGGTTCTGGTTAGCCTGTACGCCTTGTTATTTTATATTCTGGAACGGGGGGGGCAAAAAATCACCAATCCCTCCGACGGACACTCGTTTCATTGGATAAAAGATGTGGCCAAAATAGTTTTTGGAATTACTTTGGTGGTCGTTTCCAGTTATCTTTTGGTTGACAAAACCGTCTATTTTGCCAAAGTCCTTGGCCTGTCGCCGTTTATTATTAGTTTTATCATTGTGGCCCTGGGGACTAATTTGCCGGAGCTGGCGCTTGTTGCTAGAGCGGCTATTTCTGGGCACAAAGATATTGCCTTTGGTGACTTTTTGGGTTCAGCCGTTGCTAACTCTCTCATTATGGGAGTAATGATTATTTTTAATCGGGGAGACATTGTTATCCCTACAAACTTTTTTATGCAGTTCATTTTTATTTTCGGCGGAATAGCCCTTTTTTATTATTTCTCCAGATCCCATCAGGATATTTCCCGTCGTGAAGGCTTAATTCTTCTCGCCGTTTATGTTATATTTCTTGCAGTGCAATTATGGAATCGATAAAAAGCCAATGTGCCAAATGTTTTAAAGCGGTCGGAACCCCGGCCCGGCTTAAGATTTTTATGGTTGCTAAAAAGGGGAAAGTGGATATTTCCAAACTGGAAAAAATAATCGGTTTGCGCCAACCGACGATAACTTTCCATGTCAATCAACTGGTTAAAGCTGGGCTTTTACAGAAGTCCAAATCCGGCCGGAACGTTTTTGTTACCACCTCTATTCATTGCACCAACTGTCCACTTTATAGCTAATTAATTCGAAACCAGAGATTTCCCCTTCTTGTAATGTTTGATCTTATTGGTGCAGTTGGAGTGTGTTCTGTTTCTACTTTCCGTCTCCCTTTTCTATTTTTTAATTCTCCGTTATTTTCACCACGATCGCGTTGTGCATTTACCTGCGTCACTTGTGGAGGCCAAACCTCAGCAATCGCGAAGATTTTTCCCATAATCCCATTTTCAATTCTTATAGGCCCTCATTCAATACCTGTATTTTTAAATAAATTTTTTGTACAATGACAAAACTTGCCCTAAAAATCGGATATTAAGGATCGTCATTCTGGCCGGAGTCCAGAATCTATTTATCCAGTTTATAGTTAACATCCTACTGACTCTATAGCGTCACTAAGATGTTAATTATTGAATGTTGAAATTAATCATTTTTTGTATTAAATTAAAGTAATGAAAAATGCAATAATTTTCCATGGCACAAGTTGCACCCCAAATTCTTTTTGGTTTCCATCAATTAAGACTGCTCTTGAAAATAATGGTTATTCTGTCTGGGTTCCTCAATTACCCGACCCGGATGAACCAGATTTAGATAAATGGTTACCTTTTGCGTTACAGGGGGGGTATTCGATGAAAATACTATTTTAATCGGTCACTCCGCCGGATCCCCTTTGGTTTTGAGTATATTAGAAAAAATAAATGTCGTTATAGACCGGGCAATATTAGTTGCAGGTTATACCCACACGGACGGGAACTCTAAAATATTACAGGAAAAATATAATTGGGAAAAAATCAAAAAGAGTGTTAAGGATTTGATTTTTATTAATTCCGATAATGACCCTTGGGGGTGCGATCATAAGCAGGGTCTGGAAATGTGGGGAAAACTTGGCGGAACAATAATTCTTCGCGAGGGAGAAGGTCACATGGGTTCAGACAGTTTTAAACAACCTTATACGAAATTTCCTCTGTTGGAAAAAATCCTTGAAACAAAATACTCCCGCTCCGTAATTGATGGCTCGGATAAAAAATAGATTGCCGCGCTTCGCTCGCAATGACACGGGAAATACGCTAAGATAAATATATGGACTGGAAGATGAAGGGGAGAATTGGATTTGATGCGGGACTCATAATCCTCGTTATTATTTCTTTTATTTTAAGACAGCAGAATTTTTATATTGCTATTGCTTTTCTGGGGCTAATTCCGGTTTGTTGGAGTGCTCTTAAGGCTCTGTACAACCGGCATTTAACCATTGATCTTCTGGCCAGCGTAGCTTTAATTTTCGCCTTTATTGCCGGGGAATGGCAGTCGGCGGCGTTTATTAATTTAATGCTGGCTTTTGCCCGGATTTTTGACGGCTGGACGGAAATGAGAACCAAAAATATCATTTCCCGTTTGTTAAAATTCCGCCCGGACATCGTAAAAATAAATGACGGGGAACACATTAAAGAAATCAAATTGGCGGAAATTAAAGTCGGGGATCTTGTTGTGGTGGAAACCGGTGAACGGGTGCCAATTGACGGAGTTATTATTTCCGGACAAGCAAGTATCGACGAGTCAACGTTGACCGGCGAGAGTTTGCCGATAACTAAAACAGAAAAGCAGCAAGTTTTTTCATCAACTTTGGTTGTTACAGGATCCCTTCTGGTTAAAACCGAAAAAATCGGGACCGATTCCACTCTGGAAAAAATAATCAAACTCGTTTCCGAAGCCAGCCGGCAAAAATCCCCGACGGAAAAAATCGCCGATAAATTTACCGGCTGGTACATATTTATTATGCTCATATTGGCCCTTTCAACTTACATTGTGACCAGCAATTTATCGCTGGTACTGGCGGTTCTTCTGGTCGTCTGTGCTGACGATGTGGCCGTGGCCATCCCCTTGGCTTTTACTTCGGCAATTGCAACAGCCGCCAAAAGAGGAATTATTATTAAAGGATCGGAGGTTTTGGAAAAACTTCCCAAGATTAAATATTTTTTAACAGATAAAACCGGAACCTTAACCCGCAGCCGGCCGGCGATTTCCCAAATAAAAATATTTGGAAAAATAAAAAAAGAAAAGCTTCTGGAATTGTTAGGATCGGCGGCGATTTCCTCGCATCACCCGGTTGATGAGGCCATTGTTGAATATTTAAATAAAAACAATGTGCATATTGATGCTCCGGAAAAATTTAACGAGATTCCCGGGGAGGGAGTCATGGCAGAAATTGATCACCTAAAAATTATTGCCGGCCGATTGGAATTATTAAAAAAACACCAGGTTGATGTTTCCCGGGTTGGAGTTTATGAAGGACTGGGTATGACGGCGGTCGCCATTGACGGAAAACTTGCCGGGCTGGTTTTATATGCTGATGAAATAAGACCATATGCCAAAGAGTTAATTATTGAAACCAAAAAATTGGGGGTAAAAGAGTGGATTATGTTGACCGGAGACAATGAACAGGTGGCCAAACGAATTGCAAAATCGGTCGGGATAGAAAATTATAAACACGATTTAAAGCCGGAAGAAAAGTTAGAAATCATTAAAGAATACAAAACTAAAAAAGGATTAATTGCCATGGTGGGAGACGGGGTTAATGACGCGGCCTCGATTTCTTTGGCCGATGTCAGTTTTGCTATGGGGGCAATTGGCAGCGACACGTCGATCGAAGCGGCGGATATCGCTCTGATGAATGACAAACTGGAACGGATTCCCGAGAGCATGATTTTGGCTAAAAAAACTAACCAAATTGTCAAACAATGTTTTGCAACTTGGGGGCTAACCAACGTGGTGGGATTGTTTTTGGTTGTAACAGGACATCTGGATCCGGTCGGAGCGGCGGCCTTTAATTTCGTGACCGATTTTATTCCCATCTTTAACGCCTTGCGGGTTAACACTTTGGACATTTCCGTGTACAATAATAAAGTATGAAATTGACGGTCATAAAAACTCTTGACGAAATGCGCCCGGTCTTAAAAAACTTCAACGCTTCCGGTCCTGATCCGGCATACTGGGTGTTTCGGGAAATCGAAGGTCCGTGGAAAAACATGACAGTAATTCCGCAGGGGGATTACAACGGTGAATTTACAAAAACAATCGGGCATTATCATATCAATCCGGTCAATGATGAACTTTACCATTGTGTCAGTGGCACCGGAGTTTTTGTTTTTCAGAAAAAACATTTTGAAAACGGCGTATTTATTCCGAAAATTGTCGAAGAAGTTCAGGTTAAAAGAATAAAACCCGGGGATGATATTAAAGTTTCCGGCGATTTTGGCCATGCCGTAATAAATACCGGCAACGAACCGCTTGTAACATATGACGATCGGGTCGCTCCCCATTCGCCGGAAGATTATGAAGCCGTTGCCAAACTTCACGGCTTGGCCTATTACATTGTCAACAACAACGGCCGCGTTGATGTCGTTCCCAATCCCAATTACAAAAATTTAAAGGATGTCCTTTTAGAAAATATTTAACATGTCATT
>CAYHSW010000004.1:20984-23132 GCA_964359405.1 uncultured Gammaproteobacteria bacterium
TTTATTTAAATAACATCAAATTTTTTATTTTACATCCGTGTTAAAATGGGATTATGAAAATGAAATCACAACTTGATCTTTTAAGGAAAATTTCTCCAATAAAACGACTGGAGGCGGCATTTCGATTGTCTGCTTTAACCCGTGAGTTGGCTCTTGCCAATATAAAATCCCAAAACCCCAATGCAGACAAAAAAGAACTAAATAATTTATTGTTACAAAGATATGTTGGAGGGTGAACGGGACATTATTGAGTTTCTGGTAAAGTTATTTAATAAACACGGAATTTCCTATGTTTTGACCGGAAGCTTTGCCGGTTCCTATTGGGGTCGTCCGAGAGCCACTCATGATATTGATTTTTTGGTAGAAATTGAGAAACCTCAAACCGAAAAAATTATTTCTGTATTAAAAGATTTGGGATCCGAATTTATGGTGGATTTGGATATGGCAAAGAGGGCTATCAAGGAGCACGATCAGTTTAATGTGATTCATTTTTCGACCACGATAAAAATTGATTTTTGGGTGGCTAAAGATAATGAATTTGAAAAAACTAAATTTAATAGAAGACTTGCAGTTAAATTATTTGATGACAATGTTTTTATTGTTACCGCCGAAGATCTTGTTTTGACAAAACTTTTGTGGTGCAAAGAAATAATGTCCGAACGCCATATGCGCGATTGTATCGGGATATTGGAAGTCCAGAAAGGGAAATTGGATAAAAAATACTTAAATGAAACCGCTAAAACCCTCGGAATTACAAAATTACTAGACCAGGCTCGATCGGGGGATTATTAGTTTTATTTTGCTTTAATTTCAACGGGGGATAACGAAACGCCTTCGAGTTTGATTTCCACGTCGTCGAATTGATAGCCGTCTTTTTCAAGTTCTATATAGTAGGTTCCACTCTCAAGAGGGGTGGTAGCCAAAAATTGGCCGAGTTTATTGGTCCGTAAAGCCCGGACCGGAGAACCTTGAGCATTTTTAATAAGAACAATAACTCCGGACAGGGCTTGACTATTTTGATCATCGACCAAACCATGGACGGTGTTGGGCGGTATTTGACCGTTGGCTCCGTCAATAATTGGCATTTTATCCATAAATTTAACCCGGGCATCAGGATCAACCGGCCGGACGCCTTTTTGCGCCTGTTTTAACTCTTTCTGCAGCCGGATTGCCTCTTCATTCATGGCGTTTTTCTCCACCCGTAATGTTTCAATAATTTGTCGCATGTTGTCCAGTTGGTTTTTAAACTCGTCGTTTTCTTCGTCCTTATTTTTGTGCTCCCGGGCAAGAGTCACCATTTTTTCGTTTAATTGGGCAATTTCTAAAGCCAGTTTTTTATTTACGGCGCCCGCCTCGTCAAGTTTTTGTTGCTTCTCTACAACGGGAGATGGTTTAAGATCCGTCCGGCCTTTGGCCAGATCGTCTATGGTCCGGCCGATTTCCTGGTTTACTTGCAGATCGGTGCTCCCCCTTTGTCTTAACAACTCGGTAATATCTAAGGGTTTCGGCTCATTATTTTTTTCCGGAGGGGTAATAATTATCGGTTCCTGTTGTTTGGCCAGAAGGTCGTCAACGGTGACAATGGTGTCAAGATAGGCCTTTAGTTTTTCTTCGCTGGTCGGTTGGGAATTAATGGTGGTTAACGGCTCCTGAGCCAACGGCTTGTCAGCCAGGCCGGCATCACCCAGAAAATCAAGTTTGGAAACAGATTTTTTCCAGAGATATTGGGTCGGTTTATAAACCGATTTAAAAAAATTTATAATCCAGGTTTCCAAAGGTCGCTCCTGAATGGGGAGAAATGCCAGGGCAATGCCAAAAGTAAAGGAAAAAAGGGCCAGGGGCATTTTGACAATCGGATTCCAGCCGGAGATATAAAAAACCCAGGCAACAATGGCCCCGGCGGCCAGATAGCCGAACTGTTTTAAAGTCATGTCCCCCACTAATTTAAATTGAAACCCCGTAATATCCTGCGGCACCGGATGTTGATCCATAACAATAGAATAGCAAAAATTATGCCTTTGGCCAAGGGGACACAATGAGGGGCAAAGTATTTTTATGAGGCATTAGACTCCAGATTTCTTCGGTCACAAAGGGCATAAAGGGGTGTAAGAGTTTTAATAAAACTTCGAAACTGGAATTCAAAACTTC
>CAYHSW010000005.1:0-18711 GCA_964359405.1 uncultured Gammaproteobacteria bacterium
GCACCCAATAATGCGGGATTCTTAAAAGATTGCTTCGCTGCGCTCGCAATGACAAGTAAATAAATTAAAAAACCAACTGTCCCCGTGGTAGCCAGAATATTTAAAAACTCATTATGGGCTTTATTGTAGAGGAAATCCCATTCGGACAACATATTGTGGGCGGTCGGCCTGTCTTTATAATATGAGTAGGCAAATGTTTCGACCCCGGATCCGAAAACCGGATATCTTTGCCAAATCGTTATCGCCCCATCCCAAACAACTTTTCTAATATCACTTGATGTGGAAATTCCAATATCAATATAACCAGAGTTCGTAGTTCGTAGTTCGGAGTTCGGAGTAGACGCGGGTTTGGAAAAATAATTTTCAAGAGATAGTCCTTCGATCTTTGGCAACGGCAAACCAAAGACAATCGAAATACCAAGAAACAAGAGACAAGAAACAACAATTAATTTAATATTTTTTATGTTTAAAAAAAAGAAAATTCCAAGTCCGGCGCCAAGACCTAAGACTCCGGAACGTGACTTAGTAAACAATAACGCCGCAAAAAATAAACAAGATATTGCCATAAAAAAATATTTTTTTAGTTTTAGGGCATATCCGAGTGAAACGAGAATTATGATATCAAGATAGGCGGCCATCCAGTTGGGTTGGCCCAAAGTGGCATAGACTCTGTTTTTGACATCCTGGACCCAGCAGTTAACGTCAAAATTTCCGGTGACAAAAACGCAGGAAAGGGAATGACCGTAATGTTCAAAAATTCCCCAGATGGCAACGATTATTCCGGCGGCAAATGACCAGTAAAAAATCTTCTTAACATTTTCCGAATTTAAATTGGAAACTGCTGCAAAATATAATAAAATGTAAGAAATAGAGGCCAGCAGACCTTCGTGAAATCTTGAATAATAGCCAAAAATACTGGTCCGGGGGTCAATAGAAAAAATCGTGGAGAGAATATGGCTGGCAAGATATAAAAGCAGGGGAATTTCCAAAAAAGTCCGTTTATAAATTATTTTTTTAGCGGCTATCATTTTACAAATCCAGGCGCCGATAATTATTACCGTAAACCCATAGGTTAAAACCATTTTATTAAACTCAAACAGTTCCGAATTAATTGAAGTAAATATTAAGGGGACAGTAAAGAACAAAAGATAAAACCCCCAGGTGATTATTGATTGAGCCACGTTTAAATACATCAAATTAATCTACATTAGGGATATTGACAAAGATATGTCTCGAGCATTATATTTATCAATATGCCAAAGAAGTTGAGAACGGTACAACAAGGGTTAAAATTGCCCAAAGAGACAGTTGTGATGGGAAAAGAAATTGCGGATAAAATTTCTGAAGCCGCAAGTAATATTTCAGCAACAGATCTACTGATTACTCTTGGGGCGGGGACATTATTAGGTTTTTCATTTATTGCACCCGGGGTAGCTGTGATTGGGAGGCCGCTAATTAAAATAATTGACAAATATTACCAAAATAAATTGCGGAAAAATGAAGCTTATCTTTCCTCGTGGCAATTGCGCCGAGCCTTAAAATATCTTCAACGGCAAAGACTAATAGAAATTGATGAAAAAGTTAATGAAACAAAAATTAGAATCACGGATAAAGGCGGGCAAAAAATCCTAAAATATAATTTTGAAAAAATGGATATCCTGATTCAGGAAAAATGGGACAGGAAGTGGAGGGTTATTATTTATGATATTTCAAACATGAAACGGTCATTAAGAAATATGTTTAGAGAAAAAATTAAATCCCTCGGCCTTTATCCTTTACAGGAAAGCGTTTATCTGTTTCCATATCCCTGTTTTAATGAGATTGAATTTTTAAGACAGTATTTCGGCGTTGGGGCGGAAATTATTTACCTGGAAGTTTCAAAAATTGAGAATGAACCCGTTTATAAAGATTATTTCGGCTTGGACTAACAATTATCAGAGAAGAAAATATTATTTCAATAGAACATAAATTGCGGCTTTTTTGCCGGAGACGAGAAGCCTATAATTTTTAATTAGTTTAAAAGTTGAAAAGTTTAATAAAGTTGTTTCAAAAACTTCTTTGTTTCCCATTAAAATTACAATTTTTCCATCAGATTTTAAAACACGATTAAATTCTTTTAGCATTTTAAAGTAAAAATCCGGTAGATTTAAATCTAAACCTACGGAAATTCCCCATGGAGGATCAGTGATTATTTTATCAATATTTTTATCAAGAATATCTGCCATGTTGGTGGCGTCAAAGCCAATTTTGATATCTTGAGAAAATATTTTGTCATATGGATAATTTTTTCTTGCCATGCCAATTGCTCCTGAACCACTGAAAGGGTCTAAAACAACGTCGGTTTTTTGAGGATCTGATAAATAACATAAAATATCTGCCAATTCCGGGCGAAGTTGTCCTTTGGCCAAAACGGTTTTGTAATCCGGATGTTTGGTCAGCCTTATCCCGGTAAATTGTTCCCCATCGCGCCTTTTTAGAAACCAAAATTCAAAATCAGGATTTGCCCGGTCAACCGCCAAATTATTTAATTTTGCAATTTTATTTTCTATTTTTGACAACCGTTCTTTATTAACAGAAATTAATTCATTTTCTTTTGAAAACACAACGCGAAAAGTTTTTCCCGAAACAGCCAATAACTTTTTTCCCGGACTTTGCAATAAAAAAGAGTTGTTAAAATATCTAATACACAACCAGACCGTCTAAAAGTAGGTCAATTTTTAAGTTTGACAATTCTTTTACGAGACGGTCCTTGATTACTTCGGATAGTCCGGATATGAAAGTTGAAAAATAAATCACTCTCCAATTTTACCTCAAAAAGTAATACAATGCAGGGGATGAAAAGCGGGGGTATTATTGACCGGATTTTTGGGTTGGTGTCTTATGATATTGGCATCGATTTGGGGACCGCCAACACTTTAGTTTTAGTTTTAGGCAAAGGGATTGTGATCCGTGAACCGTCGGTTGTTTCGATCCAAAAAAAAACTAAATTAGTGATTGCGTATGGGACGGAAGCTAAAAGAATGGTCGGGCGGACGCCGGCAAATATTTCAACAGTGTCGCCGCTTTCCGACGGAGTGATTGCTGATTTTGACGCGGCCGCGGCGATGCTCAAATTTTATATTCAAAAAGTTCACAAATCACCCGGTTATTCGCCAAAAATCCCAAAGCCAAGGGTTGTCGTCGGCATCCCGTCGGGAGTGACGGAAGTGGAACGCCGGGCGGTTCAAGAGGCCGTTCTCGCCGCGGGCGCGAGACGTGCCTATTTGATTGAAGAACCGATGGCAGCTGCAATCGGGGCGGGAATAAATATTGATGATACCCGCGGATCGATGATTGTGGACATCGGCGGCGGGACAACGGAAATGGCGGTTATTGCTCTCGGGGGGATTGTTGTTAATAAATCCATAAGAATTGCCGGGAAAGAAATGGACGAGGCGATTGTTAATTTTTTACGGTTAAAATACGGAGTCTTAATCGGGGAACGGACGGCGGAAGAATTAAAAATAAATGTCGGCGGGGATAAAAAAATTGATGAAGAGAAACACGCGGTGGTCCGCGGCCGTGATTTGGAAACCGGTCTCCCTAAAAGTTTACGGGTGTCATCTTCAGAAATACGCGAAGCCATGGCCCCGGTCTTAAATCAGATAATTGATGCCATTAAAGATTTAATTGAAGAAACTCCGCCGGAACTGGTCGCCGATATTTTAGAAAAGGGCATGGTCATGGCCGGAGGCGGGTCCCTTTTGTACGGCGTTGATAAAATGATTGCCACGGCGACCAAAATGCCGGTTTGGATTGCTGATGAACCGATGGCGGCCGTTGTTCGCGGCTGCGCAAAGGTGCTAGAGGACCACAAATTATTGGAAAAAGTGAGAATAACCGGGGGGCTAAGGTGAGCGAAGCGAAATGTCATCCCGACGAAGGTCGGGATCTCGTCAAAAACCTACGAAGTACGAAAACAGATCCTGAAACAAGTTCAGGATGACATCGAAAAAATATGCGCAATAAAATTATTGTATTAGTTTTGATTTCTCTCTCAATACTACTTTTAGATAAGGTTAATGTGTTGTCACCGGTTAAAAATATTGCTGAAAAAATAATTGTTATGCCGGTAAGTTATGTTTTCTCCGGCGTGGCCAACGGCTTTAAAAATAATTTCAGAGTTCTGACTTTTTGGAAATCCGGCGAGGAAAGAATTAAAAATCTTGAATCAAAAAACTGGGAACTGGAAAGCATTAAAGCAAAAAACTCAGAACTTGCGGGTGAAAATGAGATGTTGCGCAAACAGTTAAACGTTTCTCCGGTGAAATCCCTCTTAAAAATTTCCGCCCATGTTCTTAGAGTTTCCGATTTCATGATTACAGACGCCGGAGAAAATCAAAAAGTAAAAACCGGCGATGCCGTGGTATTTATGGATTTTTATGTCGGGCGGGTGGCAAAAACCACTGCCAACCGCTCTTTTGTCCAATTGGCGACAAATTCTGATTCACAAGTCAATGTCAAAGTCAAAACTGTCAGGGGGGTGGCCGTCGGCCAATTTAACACCAGTATCATTTTGGACAAGGTGGTTCAAGATGAGTCAATTTTACCCGATGATCAGGTATTTACCACGGGAGATGGCAGTGTTAACATTCCGAATTTGCTGGTTGGAAAAATAGGGGAAATTAAAAGTCAGACCACCGATTTGTACAAAATGGCCCAGATTATTCCGCCGTTTGTGACCCGCGATTTGGACACCGTTTTTATCGTTATTAATGAAAATTAAAATTCTAAAAGTCGTTATCCCGTTTTTTTATCCCATAAACTTAATTTTACCCGCGGTTGTTTATTGGGAAATTCGTGAAGAAAAAAACGTTGCTCTTTGGGCCTTTTTTGCCGGAATAATAACCGATCTTTTTGCCGGGAGAATCCTCGGGGCTAGCAGTTTATTTTATTTAGGAATAATTGCCTTGATAAATGTTATCAAAATCCGCCAGAAATTAAATTTTGTAAGCGCTGTTATAATAATATTATCAGCTGACTTTTTGTATGAATGGTTTCTTAGACTTTTTTGATTCGAGGTACCGGTTATCGGCAATAAAAGTAATTATTGTTGGTTTATTTTTAATTCTTGTTGCCGGATTAGTTTCGGCAACCGTTTTTTCCGGCGATTATTACCAGAGTTTATCCATCGGGAACCGGGTCCGCGAGGAAATTATCCCCGCCAACCGCGGGGTGATCTATGACCGAAATAAGGAGCCTTTGGTTATAAACTATCCGGCATATTTGCTAAACGATAAAGCAATTTCTAAGGAAGAAGCCTTGATTGAACCGGGGAGTATTGCCGTTGCGGCTCGTCGATACCTTCTCGGACCGGCCGCGGCTCATGTTTTGGGCTATGTCAATCTCGCAGACAGAGACGGAGTCTCCGGATTGGAATTCCAGTATGATGCGCTTTTACGGGGGACGGACGGCCGGGAACTGGTCGAAACCGATGCCACCGGCCGGAAAATAAAAACTCTTGGCACAATAAAACCGGTTGACGGACAAAATCTTATTTTGTCGCTGGACAGTAAATTGCAAAGAACTGCATATGATCAAATAAAAGATATTAAGGGGGCGGTCGTTGTCTCCAATCCCGGAACCGGGGAAATTTTAGCTCTCGCCTCAAGTCCCTCTTTTGATCCGAATTTATTTACTTTTCCAAAGACTACCGGGGTAGATGCCATTTTAACTGATAAAAATCAGCCGTTTTTTGACAGAGCTATTTCCGCCCTATATCCTCCGGGATCGACTTTTAAAATAATTGTCGCCACCGCGGGTCTTGAGGGCGGAACTATCACCGCGGACACTTTATTTGAGGACACAGGAGTTTTAGTTATCGGTCCGTACAAATTTTACAACTGGTTATTTACCCAGCGGGGAGCGACGGATGGATTGCTCAATGTTGTCACGGCGATAAAAAGGTCAAACGATTTGTTTTTTTATCAATTGGGCGGGGAGATTGGAGTCGATGCCCTCTCGGCCACCGCCAAAAAGTTCGGACTCGGAGAGAAGCTTGGTATTGATTTACCCGGCGAGGCCAAAGGCAATATAAGAAATGACCGGGCCTGGTATCTCGGCGATACTTACCATATGGCGATCGGTCAGGCGGACTTATTAGTTACCCCGTTACAGGTCAATTTTTGGACCAATGTTATTGCTAATGGTGGGAATTTATGCCGTCCCCATCTGGTTGGATCTGCTGATTGCCATTCTTTAAACTTTAAACTTTCAACTTTAAACTTGATTAAGCAAGGTTTGATAGCCGCTTGCTCGCCCGGCGGAACAGCTTATCCGTTGTTTGGTTTAGACATGGCTTGTAAAACCGGGACGGCGGAATTTGGGGACCCGAAAAATAGAACTCATGCTTGGTTGACAGGTTTTTATCCCGTTGATAAACCGGAAATTACCGTGACTGTTTTAGTTGAAGCCGGCGGTGAAGGTTCCGATGTTGCCGCCCCCATGGTCAAAAAAATAGTGGAAGAGTGGAAGAACAAGAATTAGATTCTAACTAGAGCATGACGAACTTTTGTGGCATCAAGTTTCGCAACCGTCGGATTGAGTTTACTTTCGTGTGCGTCGTCAGCCTCTTTCCAAATAATTCGATTTAAGTCGTCGCGTGCTTCTTTCTCGTTAAAAAACCCGGTTCTTCGTTTTGCAAAGACCGTTCTTATGTCATAAATCGCAACATCGCAAATGTCAACTATAAACGCCATGTGGGGATTTTCTCACAGTTTAGGTTATAAGTCAATAAGTAAATAATTTACACTTTACATGTTGCGATCGTCATATGTAGAGTGTATATTAATATTGATGAGAAAATTATTAAGACCGGGGGATTTACTAAAATTAGGGCTGGCAGAAGCATTTGATTTTTATCAGGAACTTCGAGACCCGTTAGGTTTGGGGCAGTGGCTTTCATATAATTACCGTCGGAAAAATTTTGCTGCCACTGTTAAACGGGAATTAAAGACAGGAGATATAGAAAAAGTTCAAAAAAACGGCGAAATATATTTACGATTGACAACAAACGGCAAAAAGAAAATTATTCGTGACTTCCCATTATTGTTTTTAACAAATAAAAAGTGGGACGACAAATGGCGGGTGGTTATTTATGATATTGCTGAAGTTTCCAGAAGTATCAGAGAAAATTTGCGCCGGAAATTGCAGGAATTGGGTTTTGGTATGATTCAGAAATCAGTTTGGGTTTCCCCGCATGATATTGTTGCCGATTTTACCGAATATCTTGAAAGTAAAAAATTAACAGACATGGTTTTTATGTTTGAGGCGAAAAAATTATTGGCGGGCGATGAAAAAGAATTAGTGCGGAAAATTTGGCCGTTAGAGGAAATTAATAAACAGTATGCAGATATTTACGCACATGCGACACATGACGATCGTCACACGCAAAGTGTAATGAACAAAATAAGGCAGGATTATTTGAAAGTGTTAATGGTTGATCCGTTATTGCCAAAAGAATTGTTGCCGGACGATTGGATGGGGGAGAAGGTTAAAGAGTTATTGATGGGTGGTAGTTAAAAGATCTGAATCTTTAACTGGAGAAATCATCGCCATAATTTTCCCTCGATTTGTAACATAGTATGTTTTTCCAGATTTTACACTTTCCATAATTTGCCTTGTTCGAGTTCGTAGGTCCATGAGGCTGATTAGTTGGTTTGTATCAATTAACATATAACTTAATTATACACTTAAACGTATGGTTGTCAAGAGGACGTTTTTAAAATATTATTTAATCATGGAAATCAAAGTAATAAAAATTACTGATGAAAGTTATCCGGAGATTTTGAAAAATATTTTTGATCCGCCGAAAATCTTATACGTTATGGATTCTGGACGCCCCACGGACGCGGCCGGGGTTGCCAGAATGACGGGGAAAGCGGTTGGGGTGGTGGGAACGAGAAATATGTCAGAGACTGGAAAAAATAATACGGAAAAAATTGTCAAAGAATTGGTTAAAGAAAATTACACAATTATTTCCGGGATGGCCATCGGGATTGACGCTGTGGCCCATTGGACGGCCATAAATAATGGCGGAAAAACAATTGCGGTCTTAGGTTGCGGGGTGGATATTATTTATCCGCCGCAAAACCGCGAGCTTTATTATAAAATTATTGAATCTGGCGGAGCAATTATTTCTGAAATCAAGCCAGGAAAATTATCTCCCCATTCTTATTTTCCGGCAAGAAACAGAATAATTTCCGGTTTGTCCGAATCGGTTATTGTTGTCGAAGCGCAGTTAAAATCAGGGGCTTTAATAACAGCTCGTCTCGCCCTTGACCAAGGGCGGAATGTATTTGCTGTCCCCGGATCACCTGGCTGTGACTATTTACTTGACAGCGGGGCTGGTATACTATCGGGGATAAATTTATGAATTTAATCATAGTTGAAAGTCCGACCAAGGCAAAAACATTGACCCGCTTTTTGGGCGGGGATTATAAAATTATGGCTTCCATGGGTCATATACGCGATCTTCCTAAAAGTAAAATGGGAATTGACACCGAACATGATTTTGTCCCGGAATATGTTGTCGACGACAAAAAATTAACGTTAGTAAAGAGTTTGCAAGATGAGGCCAAAAAAGCAGAATTAGTGATATTGGCAACAGATCCTGATCGTGAAGGAGAAGCTATTTCGTGGCATATTGCCGCCATTATTGGCAAACAGAATTATCAGAGAATTACATTTCATGAGATTACTGAAAGTGCGATAAAAGAAGCTTTAAAAAATCCCGGCAAAATAGATATGGCGCTGGTTGATGCCCAACAGGCCAGAAGAATTTTGGATCGATTAGTGGGCTATAAGTTGTCACCGATTTTATGGCGTAAAGTCCGCCGGGGTTTGTCCGCCGGCCGGGTTCAAAGCGTTGCGGTGCGATTAATCGTTGAGAGAGAAAAAGAAGTTTTGGCTTTTAAATCTCTTGAATACTGGGAGTTAGATGCGCAATTTGAAAATTTTAAGGCAAAACTAATAAAAACTGAACTAAAAAACAAAGACGAAACAGACAGAATTATTGAGAGTTTAAAAGTTTCAGAGTTTAAAGTCGAAGAAGTAAATAAAAAAGAAGTCAAAAGAAGCCCGTATCCGCCGTTTACGACTTCAACTTTGCAACAGGCGGCCAGCAATTTATTTGGCTGGAGTGCCAAAAGAACCATGCAAGTGGCGCAGAATCTTTACGAGGAAGGGTTAATAACTTATCACCGAACCGACTCGACAAACCTCGCTGTAGAAGCAATCCAAGCCGCCCGGGACTTTATAATTAATATTTATGGTAAAAATTACGTCCCGGTCGAAGTTAGATTATATAAAACAAAATCTAAAGTTGCTCAGGAAGCCCATGAGGCGATCCGGCCAACTAATTTAAATAAAACCGATCTTGATCGTGACCAAAAAAGATTATTTGATCTAATCTGGAACAGATTTGTCGCCTGCCAAATGGCTGATGCGATTTCTGAACAAACTTCAATAGACATAGGGGCTAGGGGTAAGGGGTTAGGAGTTAGTTATATTTTTAGAGCGAACGGATCACGGGTTGTCTTTGATGGTTGGCAAAAATTGTTTGAGAGAGATATTGCCGAAGAACTTCCGGAGTTAACTAAAGATCAAATTTTAAAATTATTGGAACTTATTCCCAGTCAACATTTTACCGAGCCGCCGCCAAGGTACACCGAGGCATCTCTTATAAAAGCTCTTGAAGAATTCGGTATCGGCCGGCCGTCAACTTACGCTCCGATAATTTCCACGATTCAGGAGCGCCAGTACGTCGAGAAAGAGGACAAAAAATTATTGCCAACGGCGCTGGGGATGGCCGTTAACGAATTTTTGATGACTAATTTTCCTAATATTTTAGACTTTCAATTCACGGCCAAAATGGAAGATGAACTTGATGAAATTGCCAACGGTAAAAAACAATGGGTGCCGGTGGTCCGGGAATTTTACATCCCGTTTGAAGCCCAATTAAAAACTGTCGGCGAGACCGCGGAACGGGTCAAGGTTGTGGCCGAAGTGTCCGGGGAAAAGTGTCCTAAATGTGGGGCGGATATGGTTGTCCGGATCGGGAAGTTTGGCAAATTTCTGGCCTGCTCAAAGTTTCCTGATTGCAAAACCACGGCATCACTGGTCGTAAAAGCCAACGTCAAGTGTCCCAAATGTGACGGAGAAGTAATTTTAAAAAGAACCAAATCCAAAAAAACTTTTTACGGATGTAGCAATTATCCCAACTGTGACTTTGCGTCATGGACAAAACCTAAATGAAATATATTTTTGTTTCCGGCGGGGTGATATCCGGTTTAGGGAAAGGGATTGTCACTGCGTCGCTATCTTTACTTCTTAAAAACCTCGGTTTAAAAATTGCCCCGGTAAAAATTGATATGTACTTAAATATGGACGCCGGAACCCTGCGTCCACAGGAACACGGCGAGACTTTTGTGTTAGCTGACGGTATGGAAACCGACCAGGATATGGGTAATTATGAAAGATTTTTAGGTGAGGATTTACCGAGAGAAAATTATATTACTGTTGGCCAGATTTATGCCGAGGTGTTACGCAAAGAAAGAGCTTTTGAGTATGGCGGTGATACTGTTGACGCGATTCCATATTTAACGGATGAAGTAGCGCGAAGAATCCGCAGTGCCGGAGAAAAAATAAAAGCCGACGTGGTTCTTGTAGAACTTGGGGGGACAATAACTCTTCAGGAAATTCAAAACCGGGTGGTTGTTGAAGCAACAAGAATAATGAGATTGAAAAACCCCGGTGATGTTATCCAAATTCATGTTTCGTATTTGCCTTTTGTAAAAAGCGTTGGAGAATTGAAAAGCAAACCGACACAAACATCTGTTTATATTTTAAATTCTATGGGGATCCAACCGGATTTTGTTTTTGCCAGGTCGGAAGTTCCACTTGATCAAAAAAGAAAGGACAAAGTCGCTCTGTTATGCAATATTTTTCCAGATGACTTAATTTTATGTCCTGATGTGCCATCGATATATCAAGTTCCATTGATTTTTGAACAACAAAAAGTTGCCGAAAAAGTTGTGTCAAAACTAAATTTAAAGACTAAGTCACCAAATGGAATTTTGCGGGAGTGGAAAAAAATGGTGGATAAGATGGACACATCGAAAAGAGAAGTAGCTATTGGGATCGCGGCGAAATATTTTAAATCCGGGGATTTCAATCTTGCCGATTCTTATGTCTCTGTCCTGGAAGCTTTAAAACATGCGGGGGCACAATTAAAGCTCAAAATAAATATTGTTTGGATTAATACGGAAGAAAATATTGATTTAAAAAATATTGACGGTTTGATTGTCCCACAGGGTTGGGGAAGCCGGGGAGTGGAGGGAAAAATAAAAGCGGTGCAATATGCAAGAGAAAATAAAATTCCTTATTTGGGTTTGTGTTTTGGAATGCAAATGGCAGTTATTGAATATGCCAGGAATGTTTGTCATTTAAAAAGCGCCAATTCTGAGGAAGTCGATCCGAAAACTAAATATCCGGTGATTCATGTCATGGAAGACCAGAAAAAATATCTGGAAAAACATCAATACGGAGGAACGATTCGTCTTGGCCAGTGGCCGGCTGTCATCAATAAAAAATCTAAATTATTCGATCTCTATAAACAAGATAAAGTTATGGAACGGCACCGGCATCGCTATGAATTTAATAATAAATATAGAAAAATTTTAGAAAAATTTGGGTTAAAAGTTTCCGCAACTTCACCGGATGGCAAATTAGTCGAGGCGATAGAACTTTCAGATCACCCCTTCTTTATTGGAACCCAATACCACCCGGAATTACAAAGTCGTCCCTTAACTCCACACCCGTTGTTTGTTGGATTTTTAGAGGCATGTTTAAAATATGAAAATCAAAATAAAAAGATTCAATAAAAGTTTGCCGTTGCCGGAATATAAAACGTCCGGCGCCGCCGGGTTTGACTTGTATGTCAGAAATGACGAGAAAATAAAGTCTCACGAAGTGAAATTATTAAAAGCAAATGTTGGAATCAAAGTCCCAAAAAATCATTTTTGTTTAGTTCAAGGGAGAAGCTCAACACCTATTAAATTTAATTTGATGGTAGTCCCTGGTGTTGTTGACCAAGATTATTGTGGTGATGATGACGAATTTACATTGGAAGTTATTAATTTTGGAAATAAGATTGTGGAATTACCTTCAGGGACAAGAATTGCCCAGGGAATTTTTGTTAAGATTATGAAAGCAGAGTTTAAAGAAGTTGCCAAAATGGAGGTCAAATCCCGCGGGGGTTTTGGAACAACAGGATCCTGAAACTGAATTCGAATTTATGCTTGGCGTCTTGTGAATGGGGGACACTGCTTATTAACTTGAAATCTTTTGCGAACTTCGGAAAATAAGTGTCGGCAGTGGGGGAGTCTTTGACTAAAGTTATATATAATGTAGAAACTTTTGGCAAAAATTGTTGATAAACACTGGCGCCGCCAATGACAAAAACTTCAGCTCTGTCTTTGACAATTTCCAGGGCTTGGTCAAGCGAATTAACCACCAGACATCCTGGTAATTCAATCCCTTTTTGTCTTGTCAAAACAATATTTTCCCGCCTGGGCAGCGGCTTGCCTATTGATTTATAAGTGGTCATTCCCATGATGACAGTGTGACCTAATGTTATTTGCTTAAAATGTTTGAGGTCGTCAGGCAAATGCCAGAGCAGGCTATTTTTAATGCCCATGGCCCGGTTCTCTCCGATGCAGGCGATGATTGATAATGTCATTTGGAAATCTGGGCTTTGATGCCGGGATGGGGATCATAACCGATAACGTTAAAATCCTCAAAAATAAAATCGTCAATATTTTTTCTCGGGGTGATTATTTTAAATTGAGGCAACGCTTTTGGTTCACGGGTTAATTGCAACTTTGCCTGGTCGAGGTGGTTTTTATACAGATGAGTGTCGCCCAGATGCAAAATTAATTTATCCGGGATTAAGTTAGTAACGTGAGCCACAAGGTGAGTCAACAGGGCATAACTGGCAATGTTAAACGGCAATCCCAGAAAACTGTCAACGGACCTTTGGTCCATCCGGCAGGAAAGCTTGTTACCGGTGACATTAAATTGAAAACTCATGTGACACGGGGGGAGCATCATCTTGTCAATATCAGCCGGATTCCAGGCGGTAACCAAAATTCTCCGGCTGTCCGGGTGTAATTTTATTGTTTCAATGGCGTTAGCCAACTGGTCAATCTCCCGGCCGTCAGAAGTTTGCCAATGGCGCCATTGGTAGCCGTAAACGGGACCAAGATCGCCGTCTTTATCCGCCCATTCGTCCCAAATTGTCACGCCGTGGTCGTGCAAGTATTTAATGTTAGTACTGCCACTGATGAACCAAAGTAATTCATAAAAAATTGAGGGAATGTGCAATTTTTTGGTTGTTAACAGTGGGAAACCCTCAGTCAGGTCAACTGTTAATTGTCGGCCGAAAACGGAATACGTCCCGGTCCCGGTTCGGTCCGTCTTTTCCTCGCCGTTGGTCAAAATATCCTTAAGGAGGGCGAGATATTGGGGATCAAGGGAGTTTTTTATTTTTGCCATTTGTAAATTTATAAACGTTTGGGGTTGAGGATTCAAGTAAGGAGATTTTTTTAAGAGGAGTTAAAAACTGGACATAGTTTTAGTTTTGGTGTAAATTTAAAGTATGAGATTTCTTGGTAATCCAAGAGCGCATTTTACAACCATTTCTGAATTAATGGTAAATATTTCGGCAGGATATTTTGCCCTTGTTTTGCTTTTCCCATTTGGTAATGCAGATATTTTAAATGTAATGAGAAATTTGATTTTTGGTCTCGTGACATATTTTATGTCAGTAAAATTTAAGGAGGTGGTAGCATGAGTTATACAGATATTTACAATCAAATAAGCACAAATGCCGCGGTGTGGGGATTATTATTTATGGCCGTTATGGCTCTTTGGGTCATTGCTCTTCGTGGATTAGATGGCAAAAAGTTTGGTAAATAGACGGTCAAGAAATATTTTTTGGATGGGGAGGATTTTGAGTTTAGCCTCCTCGATAGGAAAAAATTGCCCGCGGTCATTTTCCGGCCAACCATTTGGAGTTAGGTTTGATTTAAAAATATAATTATTGGGCAAATCATGTTCAAAAGCGAAACAATAAACCTGTTTACTGTTATATTCTGTAAACCCCAAGTCAATAAAAAGATCCCGACGTGACGTCGGGATGACAACGCCCGTCTCTTCTTGAAATTCTCTAATTGCGCAAGTAATTAAATCTTCGCGGGCGCTTTGCTCGACTAAGCCTTTAGGAATATGCCAGGCGCCATTATCTTTCTTCGCCCAGAACGGCCCACCAAAATGCACTAAAAAAACTTCTAAAAAATTATTATTCTTTCGATACATTAATATACCAGCTGCCATTTTCATAGAAATAAGTATACCAGAATCCTTCTTGACCAATAAAACGCTATAGCGTAAGATTGGTTAATGGACGATTTGGCTACAGAAACAAAAAAGTTATCGGAGATTCTATTAAAAGAACAAAAGGACGCGAATTTAGCAGATAAAGGCGAGAAATTAAAATTAATATTACGACTTCTAGGGGCAGAAACACTGTTAACCTTAACCTCTGTTATTCCGGGGCGGGGAAATATTTGGAGAAGCATTGATCCTTTGGGACTACAAAATGCTGATTGGAAAATTTTTAACACAACCTACCTGCGACGCACGTTGGCCAAACTAGAGAAAGAAAAAGCAATAGATATTTTTAATAAAAATGGCAATCAAGTTGTTGTCCTTACAGACAAAGGTTGTAAAAAAGTCTT
Organism: uncultured Gammaproteobacteria bacterium; assembly: GCA_964359405.1. Lineage (GTDB taxonomy): Bacteria > Patescibacteriota > Microgenomatia > JAMCZE01 > JAMCZE01 > CAYHSW01. Next base: position 14,838 of record CAYHSW010000005.1, read on the forward strand.
AGAGGGATCAGTTGAAGAAATGGTAATAAATAAACCGCCAGTTTGGGATCATAAATGGCGGATTGTGTTATATGATATTTTTGATAAAAAGAAAAATATTCGGGACCATTTTAGAAAATGTTTAACAAGCGCTGGATTTTTTGAGATTCAGAAAAGTGTTTATATTCACGCGTATCCCTGTGAAAAAGAGATAGAATATTTAAAAACTTATCTTGGGCTTGCCGGAGAAGTAAAAGTAATTATTGCTGAGAAAATTGAGGATGATGACAAATTTCGATCCTATTTTGACGTATAACCAAAATTACGCTATAGCGTATTATTGGTTGGAGTAAAGATTTTTAGTTTCTTCCAATAAACTTTTTACTTCGTCAATGCCGGATTGCCAGAAATTTGCATCGGAGATGTTGATGCCGAGTTTAGCAAAAATGTTTTTTGGCGAATCGGAGAGGCCGGCGGATAAAAATTGCTTGACGTTGGCAATAAATTTCGGATTTACTCGGACCTGTTTTTGGAGATTTTTGGAGATTAAGAGTCCGCCGGCGTAGGAGTAGACATAAAAATAGTAGCGGATGTGGGACCAGTAAACCCACCAATTTTCGGAGCCGGGGGATTGCTCCACAGCGGGACCCATATACACAGCCATATGTTTTTGAAATAATTTGCCTATTTCTTCCTTTGGCAGATAACCTTTGGCGCGAAATTCGGCATGCAATTCCTTTTCAAAATTATATAAGGCTACCTGCCGGAAAATCGTCGAGATATCGTGATCAAGTTTAGAGACAAATAATGATAATCGCGTTTTTTCATCGGCTTCCCTGATTAAGCGTTCTAAAACAAAATCCTCCATAAATGTTGAGGCAACTTCGGCCGTTGACATCGGGACGCCGAAATTCAACCCGTTCTGGGTTTTTCTGTAAAGTTCGCTGTTAATCCCGTGCCCCATCTCATGGGCTAAAGTCGTAATATCACGGATCTTGCCGGTAAAGTTTTGAAAAATAAATGTCGGGCAACTCTTTACAACATCAATGCAGGCCGCCCCTCCGGTCTTGCCTTTTTGGGGCAGTAAATCCACCTTGCCATCGTTCAAAAATGCATCAAAAATTGCTTTAAATTCCGGATCCAGGGAAGCAAAGACATCACCGCATAATGAGACCATTTCCTCTAATTTATAGGTTCTGTCCTTTGCCCCGACGGGGACGAGTCTCTCATGATATTTTAGTTTTTTAACCCCTAATAATTTAGCCTTTAACTTATAAAATTCGTGAGCGACAGCAAAATTATCGGTGACCACTTTCACAAGCTGGTCGATTGTTTCTGTTTCCATATCATCACCCAAATGGCGGGAAGAATCCGGCCGGGGAAACTTACGCAACTGATCATCCACCTTTTTATTTTGCAGAACCGCATTTAACTCGTGTTCGGCAACATCAGAATATTTTTCCATAATTTCATTAAACTTGACTGCCGCGGTGTCACGGGTTTTTTTGTTAACATCCGCCATTTGCGATTGCAATAAAGAAATGTTGTCCCGTGACAAAAACTTTTCCGTCATGTCAACCCAACTTTGGTAACCCGATTGCGATTTTAGACTGATAATTTTTTCTTCGGGTTCACTCAAAACATGTTTCCTTTCGGCAATAATTCTCTCTAAAAAATGTTCATACCCCGGAACATTCGTAATCTTTACATCTTTTAATGAGAGTTCAAAAAAGCGAATATTATTTTCTACTTCTAAAACAAAATCGGTAGCGAGATTTAATTTTGCCCGAATATTATTATCAAGTTGGTTTAAGACATTGGACAAATAAAAATAAAAATAAACCTTGCCACCGTTATCATAATTTCGGATAAACACTTCATAATCATCAAGGGCTTGTTTCAGTAGAACCGGGTCAGAAAGATAATCCACCCGCCCTTGCCATTTCTTAGCAAACTCCTTGGCCTTCTCCAAAATAATTTTCTTGTCAATCTCTATCTGCGGATCCCCCGGCGATTTATAGAAGGTGCTCAAATCCCACTTCGTTTGCATATGGTGATTATACAAGAATTTGATAATATACATAGAATGAAAAAAGGTTTTTTATTTAGTTTTTGAAGGCATCGTTGGTTGTGGAAAAACGACCCAAAGCACTCTTCTTTTCGAAAAACTTAAAAAGGATTTTCCTAAAAAAGAAATTATTTGGACTAAAGAACCCGGAGGAACAGAAATCGCTAACACTATAAGAAAAGTCGTTCAAGCAACTCCTTTTGAGGAAGAGATGGAACCGGTTTGTGAACAATATCTTTACGCGGCTTCTCGAGCCCAAGCTTTAAGAAAAGTTATCGCCCCTATTTTAAAACGAGGTGGAATTGTTATTTCTGACAGGTCATTTTTTACCAGTATGGCGTATCAAGGTTTTGGCCGTGGGCTAGGGCTAAAAAAAGTTCTTGAAATTAATAAGGAGGCAGTCGGAGATATGTGGCCAGATAAAGTGATTTTTGTTGACACAAAGATCGACGAGGCTCTTTCGCGTGCCAAAGACCAAAGTGGGGATAAGTTTGAAAGCTTTAAGAAGGATTTTTTTATTAAAGTACGGAATGGTTATAAAATTGTTGCTAAAGAATATCCACTCTTAGTAACAACAGTTAATGGAAATGGTACAATTGACGATGTTCAATCAAAAATATATTTGTTAGTTAAATCATGGATAAAACGATAAGAAGGTTATTGTATTTAGTTTTGCTGGTTTTGATGATGCCGGGGACGGTTATGGCCGTTATGGCGGGGACGAGGTTTGTGTTAAAATAAAGTTGTGGATAAAATATTTAAGTTAATTGCCGCGGAGAAAAAGAGACAGACAGAAACAATAACTTTAATTCCTTCGGAAAATTATTGCTCCTTAGACGTTGAAAAAGCGGTCGGGTCATGTTTGGCCAATAAATATGCCGAGGGCTATCCGCAAAAAAGATATTACCAGGGGAACAAAGTTGTAGACCAGGTGGAGCAACTGGCCATTGACCGGGCCAAAAAATTATTCGGGGTCAAGTTTGCCAATGTCCAGCCTTATTCCGGCTCGCCGGCTAATGCGGCCGTTTTAATGGCCCTTTTGGAACCGGGGGATAAAATTATGGGGCTGGCTCTGTCATCGGGCGGTCATCTAACCCACGGCCACCCGAAAATTACGTTTTCAGGAAAATATTTTAATTCGGTCCAATATACCGTTGAGGAAAACGGAATTATTGATTACGATAAACTGGCAAAATTAGTTTTGGTCGAAAGACCAAAACTTTTAATCTGCGGGACGACTTCATATCCGCGGATTTTGGAATTTGCCAAATTTAAAAAAATTGCTGACAGTGTCGGGGCGCTACTTCTGGCAGATATTTCCCACATCGCCGGGCTGGTCGTGGCCGGAGTTCATGAATCACCGGTCGGTTTAGCTGATGTCATAATGACGACAACTCACAAAACCTTGCGCGGTCCGCGGGGGGCGATGCTTTTAACAAATGATGAAGAAATTGCCAAAAAAATTGACCGGGCGGTTTTTCCGGGGCTTCAGGGCGGGCCGCACATTAATACCATAGCAGGGATTGCCATCGCCCTCCGGGAAGCAAATTCACCCAAATTCAAAAAATATGCCACCCAAATTGTCACAAATGCGAAGGTTTTGTCGGAGACACTATTAAATAATGGTTTAGATTTGGTTTCCGGTGGAACTGACAATCATTTGATGGTTATTGATTTGCAAAAATTAAATTTGTCGGGAAAAGATATTGCCTTAAAACTTGAGGAAGCGGGGATTGTAGCTAATAAAAATGCCGTGCCGAATGACCCCCGGCCCCCGTCAATTTCTTCGGGAATCCGGCTTGGCACCCCGGCCGTCACCACCCGCGG
>CAYHSW010000005.1:18811-20716 GCA_964359405.1 uncultured Gammaproteobacteria bacterium
ATTGATGGCAGAAAAATTGCAGACGAAATAACCAGAAACTTGAGTTTAAAAGCTCAAGAGTTTAAAAGTTTAACCGGCCGGGTGCCGAAACTGGCGATTATTTTAGTAGGGGATGACGAAGCTTCAAAAATTTATGTTAATTTAAAAATTAAAAAGGCTCAAGAAATTGGAATCGAAACAGAGGTTAGAACTGATTTAAACACCGATGCCGATGGAATTATTGTGCAATTGCCCGGGCCGGAAGAATTAGTTAAAAAAATCCCCTTGGAAAAAGATGTTGATGGACTTCGAGAAAATTCGCCGTTTTTGCCGGCGACAGTACGCGCTGTTTTACGGATTCTGGACCCGGCCAGAATGACGGGTACAATAGTGATTGTCGGTCAAGGGAGGTTAATTGGTAAACCCTTAGCCGATTTTCTTGAGAGGGATGGTAAAACAGTCATCAGGTGTGACCAAACGACTAAAGATTTAAGAATAATTACTAAACAAGCTGATGTTTTAGTGGTAGCTACAGGCGTGGAAAATTTAATAACTGCAGATATGGTTAAAAAAGGCGCCATTGTTATTGATTGTGGCGCGCCGAAAGCGGAAGTTGATTTTCCCGCCGTGGCGAGGATTGCCGGAGCCATAACTCCCGTCCCCGGCGGCATCGGTCCGCTCACTGTCGTTTCGCTTCTTGAAAATCTTGTCGAAGCAACGTACAATACGCTGCATGAAAGACGTTAGCTTAAAAGATTTGTTGGAAGCCGGGTGTCATTTTGGGCACAAAGCGGCGCGATGGTACCCGAAAGCCGCTCCGTATATTTTTACCCAAAGAGACGGGGTTCACATTATTGATCTTGTTCAGACCAAAGCCGGGTTGGAAACAGCCGGAAACTTCTTGGTTGAAACGGCCAAAAACGACGGATCGATTGTGTTTGTCGGGGCAAAAAGACAAGCAGAAGCCATTATTGAAGAAGCGGCGAAACGCGCCGGAGCATATTATTTGACCCAAAAATGGCCGGGCGGACTTCTGACTAATTTTGCGGTTATGAAGAAAAATCTGGACAGAATTAAAGAGTCGGAAGAAAAAACCAAAGACGAAAAATATACTAAAAAAGAAAGGTTGTTAGCTAAACGGGAGATGGATAAACTCCTGGTCATGTATGGCGGACTCCAGGGAATGACTAAACTTCCGGACGCCGTTTTCATCGTTGACGTCAAAAAATTTGCCGGGGCGATCAGAGAAGCAGGGGCCATGGGGGTAAAAATTATTGCGATTACCGACACCAATGTCGACCCCGAACCGGTGACTTACCCGATTCCGGCCAATGACGACGCCGTCGGCTCAATAAAAATTATTGTTGACTATTTAGCTGATTGTTGGATTGAAGGAAAAAAGTTACAAGAAAAGATTCCGGACGCGGCCGGAATGACGTCATGATAGCAATAAATAAAATTAAAAAACTTCGTGAATTGACCGGAGCGGGAGTTTCCGACTGTAAAAAAGCTCTTGAAGAAACAAACGGGGATATTGATAAAGCAATAGAGCTTCTTAAAAAAAAGGGTTTAGAGAAAGCTGATAAAAAATCAGACCGGGAAACACATCAGGGAAAAATTTTTTCCTATGTTCACGCCACCGGTAAAATTGGAGTGATTGCCTCACTTCTTTGCGAGACTGATTTTGTTGCTAAAACGGATGAGTTTAATAATTTAGGTCGTGAAATTTGTTTGCAAATCACCGCGATGCAGCCGGAAACGGTTGAAGATTTATTGAAACAAGAGTATATTAGAGACGGTTCTCAAACAATTGAGAATCTGGTAAAATCGGTCATCGGGAAACTTGGGGAAAATATTAAGATAAATGATTTCAAATGGATGAAGTTATAAATTCTGCCAAGGGGGAAATGTCCAGGGTGGTTGATA
>CAYHSW010000006.1:0-6507 GCA_964359405.1 uncultured Gammaproteobacteria bacterium
TTTTGAAGGTGACAACATGAGTTCAGCATACAGGCGCTATTTCCCGAACGCAAGCATAAGCGATAAGGCAACAAACCACGCAGGAAACCGAACGCAGGACTTAGAGGCAGGCATAATAACCGAATAAATTTTTGAGGGGCAGCTTTGACGTCATACTAGCAAATCCGGGAAACTTTGGCAAGCCGGCACTTTTTTGGGCCACGCCGTTTTCCAGGCCGTATAATATAAGCCCGTAGGCAGTGGCAAATTTCGGGTGAGAAATCTCGTCCACAAGTCCCGTCAAGCCGGCCGGGGTTCCAATCCGGCAGGGCATAACGAGTCTTGATCTGGCAATGTCTAGTATCCCGATCGTTTCCGCTCCCCCGCCGGTTATGACCAACCCACTCGGGGTTAAACCCGATAATTCCGATTTTTGCAGTTCCATTCCCACATAAGTAAAAACTTCCGAAAGCCGCGGTTTTATTATTCCCTCGATCAAAGTTTTTCGACTTACTTTCTTCAAGTCTTCCGTCAACCCAAGGCTGGTGGCATCAAGTTCGTCGGCTTCTTTTGATTTTTCAACCGCAAATTTGGGTTTTGTTCCCAGCGCCAGTTTTATTTTTTCCGCAGATTCTAAAGAAACTCTTAAACCAATCGCCAAATCATTAGTGACATTTTTAGCTCCGATAGGAATAACGGATGAATAAGACAGCGCCCCGTCAATATAAATGGCCACGTCAGTTGTCCCCGCCCCGATGTCAACCAGTATTACTCCCAACTCTTTTTCCGTTTCAGACAGCGTAGCATAGGAACTTGCTAAGCCCGAATAAACCAGTCCATCAATGTCCACTCCAATTTCAGAAATGCATTTGGCTAAATTACGAATCGTGGTTGTAGCCCCGGTGACAATTTGCGTCTCGACTTCAAGTCTTACTCCCGTCATTCCCACCGGGTCCTTAATTCCCTCCTGACCATCTACAATATAACCGCGGGGAATAACATGAAGAATTTCCCGTGATGAGGGAATGGATATGGCGCGCGCCGCATCGGTCACTCTTTTAATGTCAACGTTTGTAATTTCCCCCTCAGGTTCGGCGACAGCGACGACTCCTTTACTGTTCTGGCTTTGAATATGGGCTCCCCCGACAGAAACAAAGGCGCTGCCGATTGTCAGCCCCGCCATCCGTTCCGCAGCATCGACGCCCGTTGAAATTGCCGCCACAGCCGCCTCGATGTCCACCACTTGCCCTTTGCGTAATCCGGTCGAAGGAACAGTGGAGACCCCAATAACCGATGCGCCTCCTTCGGAGTCGACACTGGCAACAACGGTTGTTACTTTATTAGACCCGACATCAATTGCGGATATTACTTTATCACGAGCCATAACGCAAAACCGGCTTATTAAACCTTAAATCAATTTCTACTGGTTTCCTGTCTATTGTAGCGCGGTTTAAAACCGTTTGTAAAGCCCTGACCAAATCGTCATACTTATCGATTTTCGGAAAAATGACGGTTATTCCGGAGACCGTCGCGACGAGTCTGTCCGAATACTCTACGGGGGCAATCCCGTCTAAGGCTTTAGAAAGGGCTGTTGAGTAAACAACATTCCCAAGTGGCGAAATAAATGTCTGATCTTTTTTAAAATAAATAAAAAAGCCTAATATTATTAAAACTAATAAAGCAATTTTTCGCATTCTTTTACAATCTCTTCGGCCGCATCGGTTTTAACCGGAACCTTATGCTGATATTTTCCCAGATTTTTAAACATTAAATCGACTAATTTTAACAGACTTTCCCCCGTTAAATCTTTTTGTTCCAAAATCTCCGCCGTCCCGGCATCTTTCAAGAATTTGGCATTTAACATCTGTTCATTGCCCGATGACCAGGGAATGGGAATTAATATTGCCGGTTTGCCCAAATATGCCAACTCTGTGGTAATATTGGCTCCCGCTCTGGAAATTACCAAATCCGCTTCGTTTAAAAATTTAGCCATTTCTTTGGCATCAAGAAACTTGTAAACACCGTCCCGTTTAAAATTTTCATAATCATTAAATTTTGAATCTCCGGTTTGCAAAATTACTGAATATTTATTAAATAAATTTTTAACCGCCATATTGATAACATGAGAGCCCTGGTTCCCTCCGGTCACAAAAATACCTGATGTTTTAACCGGTTTTAAATCTAAAATTTCTTTTCGTATCGGGTTTCCTGTCAGCATTTTATTGGCAAAAATATTTATTACCTTATTTGAGAGACCGGGGATTAAAGTCTGCTCGTGAGTAATAACGGGTATTCTAAATAACCAGGAGTTAAACACCACCGGCGCCGCCAGGTAGCCTCCGAACGATAAAACCAGATCCGGCCTAAATTTTATTAAATAGTAAAAACTCTGCCCTAGTCCGACAAAAATTTTAAAAAAGGATTTAATTGATTGAAATATATTTACAAAAAATCTTCTTTGCAACCGGCCTGTTGTTAAAACCAGATAAGTTAAACTTTTTAAACTTTTTAAACTTTGATATTCTAACGCAATTGCGTCATCATCTTCCATTGCATACTTTCTTCCCAAATAAAAAATTTGGTATTTATTAATTAAAAGATCTATAACCGCCTTCGCAGGTGTGTAATGCCCACCGGTAATAAATATTTTTTTCATAATTAGCGCGTAGCGCAATGTCATGCCGAACTTGTTTCGGCATCTCGTTTTTAGATTCGCAAGAGGTCCTCTTGCGAGGCTAATACCAACTAATTCCAAATATAAAAGTCAAACTCTTATATTTGATTATATAATACCATTTTTAGAGAGAATTATGGGATTAAGAAGCCGGAAAATTATTAGCAGCAGTTACAATTCCGACTCGAAAAATAGGACAACGATTTGAAGATCCGCAGCCTTCTCCTGTGCAAATTACACTTATTCCCATCGGGGGAAATTGTTGTAAGATATTTGAAATTCGCTTTTCTTGACCCGGTTTTGTGGGAGTGCCTCGGTCTGGTTTTTCAACACAACCCTCCGGGGCATAAACATCAATTGCGCTTGTGGCGTTTTGTTCAACCCAAATTGCTTGCTCTTTTGAAAGCGAAATTTTTTGTGCGTTCATAGTCTGATTGTATAGTTAAATTCTATTTTTGTCAACTATAGGCCAGATGCTGAAATAAATTCAGCATGACAGGCGGTGCTACGCACCGCTACTTTTAGCAATATTCAATAAGATTCCCACTCCCGCTAATTCTACAACAAGTGCCGAGCCGCCGTAGGAAATGAAGGGCAACGGAACCCCCGTCAAGGGAATGAGGGCGGCCATGGCGCCAAGATTAATCAGAATTTGAATCGTCAGCCAACTGACAATGCCGGCCGCCAGTAATCGACCGAAAGAATCTTTGCAATTAGCCGCGATTTTAATCCCGGAAATAATAAAAAAAATAAATACCGCAATAACAAAAACCGCCCCCAGAAACCCCAATTCCTCGCCAATTATGGCAAAGATTGAATCGGTGGTGGCCTCCGGCAAATAGGAATATTTTTGCCGGGAATTGCCAAGCCCAAGGCCAAACAATCCGCCGCTACCGATGGCAATCAAGGCTTGTCTGATATGATACGAGGCCCCGAGCGGATCCGTTCCGCTGTCTAAAAAACTGGTCAGGCGTTTAAGCCGATACGGAGAAATTATTGCCAAAAACGCTGTCCCTGCCGCAACAACCGGAACTAATCCTAAAAAATGCCAAACCGGCGCTTCGGATAAAAAATATAAAACCGCCGCTGTCCCCGCCATTATTATTGCCGTTCCCATATCCGGCTGGAGCAAAATAAGACCGACAATAATACCCACAAGCAACAAAAAAGCCAGTAGACGGCCTTTCTCCTTAGAGGAAAACCACGCGGATAAATAAATGATCAGGGCAAGTTTGGCAAACTCCGACGGCTGAATAACCGTAAAACCGAGATTTATCCATCTTGAGGCACCATAAGCCTTAACCCCGATACCCGGAAGAAAAACCAAAATCAGGGAAATTATGCTTCCAATAATTATTATTGGAGACAATTTATATAAAATTTTGTAATTTATAGTGGAAATTAATGCCATCCCCATAAACCCGAGAATCACCCATTTCAGTTGTTCTTTAAGAAAATAAAACTTGTCACCGAAATCCCGGGCGGCGGAAGCGGAGGAAGCATCATAAACCATCAATACCCCCAATCCGAGAAGAAATAAAACGGGAACTATTTTATTACGCCAAGCCATAGACCAAATATAGCAAATAAAATCGCGGCAAGCCAGAAGCGGTTAACAACTTTCGGCTCTTCCCAGCCGCGATTCATAAACCAAAGATGCAACGGAGAAACGGCAAAAATCTTTTTCCCGGTATAATGCTTTGAAAGCATCTGGATCAAGGAACTCAAAACCTCAACGATAAAAACCCCGCTGATAACCGCCAAAGCCAATATCTTGCCCGTCAAAAGTCCGACCACGGCTAAAGTCGCCCCAAAGGCCAACGCTCCGGTATCGCCAAGTTCCACCCGGGCGGGAAAAACATTAAAGTATAAAAACGCCAGAAGCGCCCCGATCCAAACGGCAATAAACAAAGCAAGCGACGGATGTAAAAGTTGAGAGGCAAGAACAAGAAAAGCGGTCAGGCAAATCAAAAGAACTCCCGCGGACAGACCGTCAAGCCCGTCGGTGATGTTGTAAGCGTTAGCAAAGGCGACAACCGAAAATGCCGCCATGGGAATATACAGAAGCCCCATTCCCACCATCCCCAGCCAATGAATATTTAAAAAATCATAACCCAGAACAAGCCAAAAATAAAAACCGATAAAAACTCCGAGAGCTGTTTGGATTATTAATTTATGCCGCCATCGGAGTCCAAAAAACCCGGTTTTTTCTTTATTAAAATTCTTTCTGATGTCATCGTAAAGACCCAAAAGCCCAAAAGAAAACATCGTAAAAAGAAGGATAAACAATTCTGCGGGGTTTGCGCTTATCCCCAGAAGCCCGTAAGCCCAAAGCGATAAGACGCCGGTTACAGCGACAATCAAAGCCCCGGCACCAATCGGCCGTTTATGTTTGTAGGCTAAAAGTTTGGCAGTAATGGTTGCGGCGTTATTTTGAACATCAAGCCTTTTATTTTCATCCGTCCGGTTCATGCGCAGTTTGAAAAGAAAATCAATAAAGGGGACAAGCAAAACTGAAGTAATAAAAAATGAGAGCAGCAATAAACCTAAAATTTGAGCCATAGGTTATATTATAACATCAATTTGTGCGCCAAGTTTTTTGAGTCGTCCGACAAGATCCTCGTAACCGCGTTTAATCTGGTCGTTAGAGTCAATAATTGTGGTTTTCCCTTGGGCGGCAAGACCGGCTAAAATGATAGTTGCTCCGCGGCGGATATCATTTATTTCGATTTCACATCCTGTAAGTCTTGACGGTCCGAATATTTTAACGGCATGAAAGTTCACAGGGTTATCATCCTCAAGATTAAAGTTGTAAACTTCTTCAGGATTGGAAATTTTAGGATTATAAAATTCAAATTTCCCGCCCATCTTTTTCAAATCCTCAATATGTCCCCAACGATTTTCATAAACTGTTTCGTGAATGGTCGACTCTCCATCTGCCTGGGTCATCAGCGCGGTCCACATCGGCTGCCAATCAGTCATAAACTGCGGATAAGGAGCGGTCGTCACGTCAGTCGCCGTCAATGGATTTTTAGCCCAAAATTTTATTCCGTCCGATTCTTTTTCCCATCGGCCGCCGGCTTCATTAATTTTTTCCAAAAAAGTCGTCAAAACTGAAGGGTCGGCCCCTTTAACAAAAATCTCCCCACCGGTAGCAAAGGCCGCACAGGCAAAAGTGGCCGCCTCAATACGATCTTTCATCACCGTGTGATTTACTCCATGCAAATTGGGGACTCCCTGAATTTTTATGGTTCGCGCGTCTGTCCGCATAATTTTCGCCCCCATGGCATTTAGTAAAGTAATTAAGTCGTCGATCTCCGGTTCAGCCGCGGCATTCTCTAAAACTGTCTCGCCTTTGGCAAACACTGCGCACATTAATAATGTTTCCGTTCCCGTGCAGGTATTTTTACGAAATCGATATTTTGTCCCGATTAATTGTTTTGCCTCAACAAAAAAAGTATTATTATCAAATTTTATTTTTGCTCCCAGGGCTTCAAGACCTTGCAGATGCCGGTCGATGGGACGGGCACCAATTTTATCTCCCCCTGGAACCGGTAAAACCGCTTTACCAAATTTTTTTAATAATGGACCAACGTACATTGTTGAAGATCGGGATTTGCCCCCAATTTCCCGGGGAATTTCAAAATTTTTTAACTTCTGCTGGCAGTCGCCCCCCAAAGCTGCGACGGTATTTTTAGCTAATTCTATCTCTGAAATTTGACCCAATCCTTCAATTATTGATGGCGTTTCTCCCAAAAGCGAGGCAATTAAAGCCTTAAATCCGGCATTTTTCGCTCCGGCAAGTTCAACAGTTCCAATAAGTGGGACTCCCCCGGTAATAATATATTTTGTCA
>CAYHSW010000006.1:6607-20414 GCA_964359405.1 uncultured Gammaproteobacteria bacterium
GGCCTCGGTGCCAACATTCTCTTTACCAAAGATTACGACGGCCTGGTTATCAAAAATAATCTCAAAGGCAAAAAAATAATTAAAGAAAATGACAAAGAAGTTTTAATCGAAGTCGCCTCCGGCGAAAACTGGCACGAATTTGTGATGTGGGCAGTTGATAACAATTGGTCAGGGGTTGAAAATCTAGCCTATATTCCCGGCACTGTCGGCGCCGCGCCAGTTCAGAATATTGCCGCTTATGGCCAAACCGCTGGCGAGACCATTGACCGAGTTAAAACCAGTGACGGTTTAGAGTTTACCAATAAAGAATGTAAATTTTATTATCGTGACAGCATTTTTAAACATGAACTAAAGAATAAAAAAATAATTACCTCTGTTGTTTTTAAACTATCAAAAATTGCCAAAGGAGATACCCATTATTATGGTCGTTTTTCTTACGAGTCATTGCAAACATATTTAGACAAGGTTGGGAAACCTCCATACACTCCAAAACAAATTGCAACCGCGGTAATTGAACAAAGAACTGTTAAGATGCCCGACTGGACAAAAGTTGGAACAGCCGGAAGCTTTTTTAGAAATCCCTTTGTCAAAACTTATAAATTTGACGAGTTAAAGAAATTAATGCCGGATTTACAACCTTATCCAATCAATCAAATGCTATACCCAAATCCCGATGACCCGGTTTTTAAGATGACGGATATGGTTAAAATTCCCGCCGGAAGGTTGTTTGATGAATTGGGTTGGCGAGGTAAACGTATCGGCAACGTCGCCACGCACGAAAAACACGCGTTAATAGTTATAAACTGCGGTGGCGCCTCAGGTCAGGAAATTTTAGAATTTACTCAAAAAATGCAATTCGATGTCAAAAGAACCTACGATATCGACTTGGAACCGGAAGTTAACATCATTTGATCACTCACTTTATAAATATCCCCGGCGCCCATGAGAAGAACGACGTCGCCGCGACGGCCATTTCTTAACAAAAAATTTGCGACATTATTTAAATCACCGCCGATGTAAGTGGCCTTAGGGCCGCCGATGGCCAAAGCCAGATCTTTCCCCGTCGGCTTGCTAATTCCCGGCTCACGTTTGCTGTAGACATCCAAAACGGCGACTTTATCCGCCTTAGACAAGACCTTTTTAAATTCATCAAACATGGCTGCCAACCGGGCATACATGTGCGGCTGGAAAACCGCCACAATCCGCGCTTTGGGATACCTCTCCCGGGCTCCGGCAATATTAACCTCAACGGCTGTCGGATGGTGGGCATAATCATCAATAAGTTTCATCCCGTTAACTTCGCCCCGCAGTTCAAACCGCCGTTCCAGCCCGGTATAGCTTTCTAAAGCCTCTTTTATGACTTTATTTTTAACTCCAAGAATTTTCGCGACGGCAGCAGCCCCGGCCGCATCACTTCTTATATGTTTCCCCGGGAATCTTAATTTCATTTGACCTTTTTTAAAACTTTTATATTTCAAGGTTTTCTTTAACTTCAAACAACCCCCATCTTCTCCGTTAACAACCACTTTTTTTGATTTGGCGGCAATTTTAACGAAAGCCGTTACGACGGCTTCATAGTCTTTGAAATAATCCGGGTGATCCATTTCAATCGAGGTAATAAGTAAAATGTCCGGTTTGTATAATAAAAATTTCTCGCGGTACTCATCAGCCTCGCAAATAAATAATTTGCTTTTGCCGATCCGGTCATTTTTCTTGCCCCAGGCAAGCATATTGGCTCCGATTTCACAGGTCGGATCGAGCCCGGCTTGCTCCAAAATCCAACATAACATGGAGGTTGTCGTCCCCTTCCCGTGCGTCCCGGCCACCGCGACCACAAATTTATTTTTCATCAAATATTTGGCCATAAATTCTTCCCAAATCATGGGATTTTTGGCTTTAGTAAATTCTTTTTCAGTCTGTGATTGATAATAAATGGCCGGAGAATGAGCCAAGATGTCGATATTCTTGAGGTGCGACACATCATGACCGATTTTAACGTCAATCCCTTCTTTTTGGAGATTGTTTATAATCCCGGAGTTTTCTAAATCGCAACCGGAAACTTCATAACCTTGGGCTTTAGCCAGTCGGGCGACCGCGCTTGCCCCACTGCCCCCGATGCCCATAAAATGAACTTTCATAATTTTCTGACGGCATCCTTAAACTGTTGCCCCCTGTCCTTATAGCTTTTAAACATGTCAAAACTTGCGCAGGCGGGGGACAAGAGAACAACATCACCGGATACAGCGTTATTATACGCTAAATTCACAATTTTTTCCATATTTCTCTCTCCCCTGATCACCCTAACACCCCTAACTTCCCTGACTATTCTTGGTCCTTCTAACCCAATATCAATAATCAATTTGATGTTTTTAGTTTCATTTATTGCTTTGCTCAATGTGGCAAAGTCAGAATTTTTAGAACTGCCGCCAACAATCAAAATAATCGGTTCAGAAAACGACTTTATAGCTGCAATTGTCGTTTCCGGAATTGTAGAAAAAGAATCATTAATAAACGTCGCACCATTTACTATTTTTACTTCCTCTAACCTGTGTTCCAATCCTTTAAAATTTTTAACAACTTCTTTGTATGGGACATTAATTATTTTTGCAACAGCCGCTGCAGCGGCAATATTTTCTTTATTATGATCACCCCGTAATTTAGTTTCCAAATTAATATCACTTCCGCTTATCCAAATAACTTTTCCTCTTGTTGAATTGCCGATTTCGACCGAATTTGGGTAATCTTTGTTAACAACGGCATAATCTGAGGATTTTTGGTGTGCAACAATGTTCTTTTTCGCATCAACATACTCTTGTGTTGATTTATGCCAATTAAGATGTTCTGAGGTAACCATCAAAACAACGGCAATATGCGGGGATTTATCAAGATCAATGAGCTGGAAACTTGATAGCTCAAGAATAACCCAGGAATCTTTTGTTAGTTTCGGTAAAAAGTCGAAAAGTCCGATGCCGATATTCCCTCCCAAATAAACATCTTCCCCCGCCGCTTTTAAAATTTCATAAATTAAAGTTGATGTTGTCCCCTTGCCTTTAGTTCCGGTGACCCCAATAATTTTAGCGGGGCATAAATCAAAAAATAATTTTGTTTTGGAGGTAATGTTTAAACCTTCAAATTCTTTTCTATATCTGTAAACCCCGGGGCTTCTGACTAATAAATCGTATTGGTCTAAATTTTCAAACTTGTCCCCTTTAGACTCATCAAGAATTGTAATTTTTGCCCCTTGTTTTTCCAACCACGGCGCCACATCCTGCGTATCCACCCCCCAACCTAAAATAGCAACTTTTTTATTTTTTAAGTTCATCGGTAAAAATATACTCGCGTTTTCCAATCCCCTTTTCTTTACCAATTATACTCCTTAAAGTCTTAGCTGTTGCTTTTCCTGATTCAAAATATTGAATATCTCCAAGATATTTTTTAATTTTGGATTTTAAGTATGGGTAGTGAGTGCATCCTAAAATTAATCCGTTTATCTTCCCCTTAAGTGGTTTTAAATAATATTCAATTATTAAGTCCATCGCCGGCTGGTCAATAAAATTTTCTTCAACGATGGGAACAAAGAGCGGACAGGCAATGGAAATTGTTTTTAACTTTTTTAATTTAATGGCATAGATATTAGATTTTATCGTGGCTCTGGTTCCAATGATTCCAATATTATTAATCCCTGATTTTAAAACTTCGTTAATTGTTGGCTCGATAACACCAATAACAGAAATTGGTGATTTTGTTTGTAAATACTTTAAGCAAGTTGCAGAAATTGTATTACAGGCAACCACAATAACAGACACTTTTTTGGATAATAAAAAATTAAGAAGTTCCAAAGAAAATTGTTTTATGGTTTCAACCGATCGTCCGCCGTATGGCACTCGAGCCGTATCGCCAATATAAACAATGTCATTCCCCGAGAATTCTTTGAAGATTTCCTCCTCCACAGTCAATCCCCCGACTCCCGAATCCATTATTCCAATTTTTTGTTTAATCATTAATTTTCGTAATTTTTCGTGCGTGTACACACCCGGTGTGTGCTAGCTTGACACATCGGGATCTTTCAATTTCATAAGCTCTTTTACAACTTCCTGGTCACTCCAGGGGATCTCTTTACCACCAATATTTAATGATTTTTGGTGGCCGACGCCGGTAATAATAACCACATCGCCGGGTTTAGCCAGTTCCAGAGCTTTTTTAATAGCGTCGCGACGATTGGGGATTCTGGACAAGCCAGAATGACGAGTTATGCCTTTCTCAATGTCATTAATTATTTTTTCCGGATCTTCAGAATAAGTGTCTTCATGAGTCAAAATAATGATGTCGTCATATTGGGAAGCAATCTTTCCCATAATTGGCCGCTTGCCTTTGTCCCGATCACCGGTACAGCCAAAGACGTGGATCAGACGACCGTCTTTAGGTTTTACGGTTGGCAAAACTTGCTCGAAGGCCTGCGGAGTGTGGGCAAAATCGACGTAAACCTTAAACGGTTTGGCGACAACCAAATCCAGACGGCCTGAGGGCGCTTCAAAACTCGCCACGGCTTTACGAATTATTTCGTCAGAAATTCCCAGAGCTTTGGCTGCGCCAATGGCGGACAAACAATTCTGCCGGTTAAATTCACCCAACAAATTGGTTTTAAATTCAAATTTGACATCTTGCCATCTAATTTGTTTCTTACAAGTTTTAAGCCAGTTTAATTTAGTGGTTCTATATTTTTCAAAAGTTTTATGATAATCAAGATGTTCATTGTCTGCTATGTTTGTTAAGACGCCAACTTTAAAGGGAATTCCCCAAATTCTGTTTTGATCGATCGCATGCGAAGAAATTTCCAAAACTGCAAGGGTCCGACCCTTGTTTAGCCCGTCACGAAGGAACTTTTGCAAAGTTTTTGGATTAGGAGTCGTTGTGTGCGCCGAGGAAATTGTTGACCAGATCCCGGCTTTTATTCCGGCCGTTGTCAAAATATGGTGAATTAAATTAACTGTTGTTGTCTTGCCGTCAGTCCCCGTGACTCCAATAACCGTTAGTTTTTTTGCCGGAAACCCGTAATAAACATTCCAAAATACGGCCTCTAATAAATGCCAGTAGTTTTTTATTTTTCTCACAACTATCCTATTTTACTACGGACTGACGTTGTAATACAAAAGCAAGTCATGAACGATTGCATAAAAGATGGGGCCGGCGGTGTCGGAGCCCCAAATACGAACGGCCGGTTCGTCAAGTTTGACATAAATTAGAAACTTCGGATTATCAGCCGGAGCAAAGCCGATGACTGAAGCCACATATTTACTGTCTGAATAACTGCCGCCGATAGATATCTGGGCCGTCCCGGACTTGGCGGCAATTCGAAATTTTGACAGCCCAGGGGTCCGGTCTAAGGGAAAATGCAACGGACTTTGCAGATTAACTTGCACCAGCATTTCCTTTATTTTATCTGTCGTGTCTTTAGACCACACTTGCGGTCCCATAATTGGCTTAACTTCATAATCCCCAATTTTGGTCACCACTTGCGGCGTTACAAAATATCCGCCGTTTGCGATTGCGGCAAACCCCCGGATCATCTGCATCGCATTGACGGCAATCCCCTGACCAAATGCTACCGTGGCTATATCCAACGGGTACCAATCGGTTTTAACGTGCCCCGGTTCCTCCTCCTGCAAATCTATCCCCGTCTTTTCCCCAAAATGATATTTTTTCAAATAAGATAAAAGCAAGTCTTTTCCCAAAGTTTCTCCGACATAAACCATACCCGTGTTATCAGAATTAATTAAAACCTCGGTCATTGTTAAATTCGGGTGATATTGGTTATTAAATGTTCTTATCATTCCGCCATCGATAACTCTCGGGCCATTGCAAACCGGACAGCGGGTATCCGGAGTCAGTTTATTCTCATTAATCACGGCCGCCATGATCAGTGGTTTCATAATCGATCCCGGTTCATACGTCTCCGTTACCGCCGGATTTTTATAGATGCCGGTTGGGAAATCATAATATTTTGCCGGGTCATACGCGGGAAAGGAACTGTTGGCAAGAATCCTCCCTGTTATTGGGTCCATAACAATTATTGTCCCCGATGACGCTCCCCAGGTCTCAATGCCTTTTTTTAAATAATTGTCCGTTATTTGTTGAACAGTTTTATCAATTGACGTAACCAAAGTCCGCCCGTTTTCTGCCGGGGTCTCAGTTTCTGCTGACAAGGCGATGGGGCGACCGAAAGCATCCTGTTCCAACTGTCGCGATCCGGTTTTACCAGCCAGTTCCCGTTCATAATAGCCCTCAAGACCGAAATATCCTTTCGGCCGGCTGTTTTCGTCAAGTCCGACAAATCCCAAAAGATGAGCGGCCGATGACGCCTCCGGATAATATCTTATGGATTCCGTGGCATAATCGATGCCGGCAAAATTAAAAGCCATAATCCGGTCTTTTTCCTCTTTTAAAACTCTTTCCTTTATGGGCACCCAAACCGCTTCAGGATTATTTAAGTTCCCGGAAACTGTTCCGATTTTATTAATAATTTCTGCCACCGGATTTTTGAATTTTTTTACGTTGGCAAAAACAAGATAAGCATCCTGGTTTGTAACTAAAGGAGTAAGATCTGAAGCCAGAATTTCCCCCCTTCGGGCAGAAATTTCCAAAGTCGCAAAATGTTGAGAATCGGCCGCCGCCGCCATTTTTTCCCCGGACAATATCTGCCAGTAAAAAAGTCTCAAAACAATAAGGCCAAAAAGAAAACTAAAAGTTATGGCCAAAACCCGTAAACGAGTATAAAAATTCATGGTCAATATATGAAATCTTTGTGGTCTCAATAAAACCTGAATTTAAAGCTTTGTCTTTCAAGTAAGCGAGCGATGAAAATTTAGCATAAGTCAGACTCAGTTTCGAATTTTCAATAGTAAGGTCATTTTCTTTTATTTCCATCACATGCAGTTTTTGAGAATAATCAACCAGCCGGTTGGCGACAAATATGCGCACTACCGACAAAAGAACAAATAGAGCAATAATCACATAAATAATTTTCGAACCTTTCTTTTTTTGCTCTAGCTGTTTTTCAGCAAGTAATTTTTTCATATATTCTTAATTTTCCCGATCTTGCCCTCGGGTTTCTTCTAATTTCTTCCTCTGTTGGTGTCACTGGTTTTTGTTTATTATTAAAAAAATCTTTAACAATTCTGTCCTCTAACGAATGGAAACTAATAACTGCCAATTTACCCCCCGGTTTTAATAATTCCACCGCTTGCGGTAACGCCTCTTTCAAACTGTTCAGTTCGTCATTTACCGCAATTCGTAACGCCTGAAAAACTCGCGTCGCCGGATGGGTTCGGTCTTTTGTATGTCTTATTCTTAAAATTACTTTTGCCAAATCATCTGTCGTCTCAATCTTCGATTTTTTTATGGCTCTGGCAATCGGCCCGGCGAAATTTTCTTCTCCAAACTCTCTGAATATTTTCTCCAGTTCTTTTTCTGACCCGGCTTTTATTAAGTCCAGCGCGGTGACGGTTTGGCCAGTTTGATCCATCCGCATGTCCAGGTTTCCGGTTCGGCCGAAGCTGAACCCCCGATAATCAGTCTCCAATTGATGACTGGAAACTCCCAAATCCATCAAGATACCGTCGACCTGATCAAAGCCATTCTCAACTGCTATTTCTTTTAAATGTGCAAAATTTCCGTGAACCGGCGCGTACGTCTCCGGATCCTGATCTATACCCAAAACGATTCCACCTGCCTCCTGTATCCCCCGAAAATGACCTCCGCCGCCATAAGTACAATCAATATACTTCCCTCCCCTTTTTACTTTTAAAAGTTCTATGACTTCACTCAGCAATACCGGAATGTGATAATCGGTCATATTCCTCTTTATCCCAGATTTCGAAATGATCACCCGCCCCAATTACGATTAATTCTCCTGTTAATCCGGCATGTTTGCGTAAATAATCAGGAATAACAAATCGCCCTTGTTTGTCCAAATCAATTTCCAATGCCTTGGCAAACATCTGCTTTCTTATTTCCCGGCCTTCCGGCGTGGATAACGGTTTTTGCAATTCCTGAGCGCTGGTTATTTCCCAATCAGAAATTGTAAATCCGTAAATGCATTTCTCAAATCCGGCGCTTATAATCGCTCTGTCTCCACCCAAAGCATTTTTTATCTTAGCCGGAAGCGAAACCTGCCATTTATCATTTGCCTTGGTATCAAACGTGCCTAAAAACATACCATTTATATCTACTAAGATCTACTTCTTTCTATTTTGAAGCTTTTTTCACGCGGTGTCAAGGGGTGAGATTGAGGGTTTTGGTCCAAGTGAAGGAGCCGGTAGGGGCGGTCAGGTCAAGCTCAAGGTCAATGGCGGTGACACCGTCATGCGAGGAACAGATTTTAGTGGAACAGGTGCCAAAATCAATGGTTTTAGAAAATTCTGTTTTACCAGTGACGTCAATCGGCTTGGTTGACAATGCCCCCTGCGAACCTTTATTGGTCGTTTGGTATTGGACGACGTAATCAACCGCGGTTACCAGGTCTTTTGGCAAGCCGGCAACTTTAAAAGTCACATTTTTAAGCCCATTGGCGCTTGTCCCCCGGGTAACGGTAACATCAAGCTTCTGTACCCATTCCGGCTGCGTGGCAAGATCGACTTTTTTAATCGCTGTTTCTTGTTTAACGGGGACGACAGTTTTAACTTGCGATTTTTGCCAAATGATAACTCCAACAATAACTATCAGAATGACAATAAACGAGGCAACTATGCCAGTGAGTTTTTTATCCATGCTTCAAGTGTAGCAACCTTTACCCGCTCTTGTAAAGTGGTATCTCTGTGCCTGATTGTCACCGTATCATCCTCAAGGGTCTGGTAGTCAATGGTAATGCACCACGGCGTCCCGATTTCATCCTGCGCATAGTATCTCTTACCAATGTTGCCCCTATCATCCCAAACAATCATGAAGGATTTCTTCAGCTCTGAATAGATTTTTCGCGCCTTTTCAACCAGTTCAGGTTTGTTTGAAACAAGTGGAAAAATTGCTGCCTTAACAGGGGCAATATTGGCTGGAAATTTCATCACGACTCGGTCCTTATCTTCCGTATAAGCTTGAGATAACACCGCCATCATCGATCGATCTACACCCATCGATGGTTCAATTACGTGAGGATAGAACTTATCTCCGTTTTCGTCAGTATATGAAAGATCGACACCAGACTTTTCGCTATGATTACGCAAATCATAATCTGTTCGGTATGCTAAACCCCAAAGTTCTTTCCTTCCAAAGGGAAAATCGTATTCTAAGTCAATAGTTTTTTTTGAATAATGAGCGCGTTCTTCAGGCGAATGTTCTCGTTCGTGAATGTTCTTCTCCGAAAGACCCAAAAGTCGGGCAAAATCATGCATTTGCGAAAGCCAAAAATTGTAACTATTCTCCCAATTCTCAGTTCTTACAAAAAATTCCAATTCCATTTGTTCAAACTCCAAATCCCGGAAAATAAAGTTTCCTGCCGTAATTTCATTTCTAAAAGATTTTCCCACTTGGGCAATGCCGAAGGGTAATTTTGGACGATAGGTATCTATGACATTTTTAAAATTAATGAAGATTGCTTGAGCGGTCTCAGGTCGAAGATAAGCAACTGAGTCCGAAACTTCTGTCGCCCCAACAAAAGTTCTAAACATCCCGTTAAATAGTTTTGGTTCATCCCATTGGTTTCTTGACTCACATTTAGGGCATGCCAAGTGCTTGTTTAGATATACCTGCACCATAAAACCATGCAATCTTACAGATTTATAATATTCATCAACAATACTGTCTATAAGTTTTTGATCCCTCTTAATTTCTTTTGATATCTCATTACTCTTATTCCATAAGCCATCAGTAATTAAACTTAATTTTTGTTCTTCCCCTGAATTCACTGGGGACTGTTTTAAATCCGCGAGTGCTGAAACATAATTTCCTTGTAATTCGACTTTACTTTTCATATGCTTTAGAACTTGTTCTCCAATGTTTGCAAATTCATCTTGTACAGCTTCTAAATACGTATGGTTTAGATTTGGTAACTGGTCCACCCTGAACCTGCTATGACAGCTTTTGCATTCAACTAGGGGATCAGTAAAATTTTCTACATGCCCAGAAGCTTCCCACACTTTGGGGGACAGAAGTATTCCTCCGTCGATTGGATAAATGTTATCCGCTTCAGTTACAAACTTACGCCACCAAAGATCTTTAATATTTCGCCTTAGTAAAGTGCCATATGGGCCAAAATCCCAAGTATTGGCTAGACCACCATATATTTCGCTCCCGGGGTACACAAACCCCCGTCTTTTACACAGACTCACCACTTTTTGCATCAAATTTTCAGTCATATTTATTTCTTCTCTTCTCCGTAAAGCTCAATTTTTTGGCATTTTGAGCATTTCCAAGCAACAACATACCGCGCTTTTCGCGCTATATTAAAAATTTTCATCATTGTAGGCTTTTCTCCACTAAACCAATGAGCACTATCAAAAAAACCTTTTTCCATTTCAGTTTGATCATTTGGACATTTCATAAATCTCACCCCCAATTTCTAGTAGTATTAAGTATATAACATCTTCACATAAAAATCTTGTGACAAATCCGTGCGTGTACACACCCGGTGTGTGGTAGCTTGACACATACGGATTATTTTTCTATATTGATATTATGCCCTATCGAAAAACTCCGTTAATCAGTGAAGAAATCTATCATCTCTGCAACCGAAGCGTTGCTAAAGTCCCAGTCTTCCAGAATAAGTATGATTATTTAAGAGCTATGGAGTTAATAGATTTTTACAGATTTATTAATACTCAAATCCGCTTTTCTCATTACAACCGCCTTGATTTTAAAAAGAAAAGTGATTTTATTTACACTCTTTACTCCAATAAAACTCTTGTTGATATCTATGCATTTTGTTTAATGCCCAACCACTTTCATTTATTAGTTAAACAAAACGTCGACGGCGGAGTTGCCAAATTTATGCGAATTTTCCAAAATAGTTATGCTAAATACTTAAACATCAAAACCAAAAGAGCCGGAGCAGTCTGGCAATCGATGTTTAAAGCCGTTCGAATTGAATCGCAAGAACAGTTACTCCATGTTTTCCGTTACATTAATTTAAATCCTGTTACCAGTTATATTATTAAAGATTTTAAAGATTTAATTAATTATCGATGGTGTTCTTATTCCGATTATTTGCTTAACAAACCACTTAATCCGTTTTTAGACACTAAAACCATAAACTCCTATTTTAAAACAACTGATAAATTAATTTCATTTCTTGAAAATCAAGTTAATTATCAGAGAACTCTAAATCAAATTAAACACTTAATGTTGGAGGAGTGATATTTTTGTGCCTGCACACACCGGGTGTGGGTTGAAGCTATATTTGTTCAATAAATTTTTTGCTCCTTATTTTTCTTTCCACCACACTTTCAACAAACTCTGTCAGCCCTTCTTTGGGATAATCTCCTTTTGGCAAATAACCTAAATCCCACATTAATTCTACCACAATATTTTTCAAACTTGTTAAACTCTTTAAACTTGGCAAACTTCTCCGAAGTTTATCGAAAACTTCTTCATGCGGCTGGTGTTCAGGCAAAATTTTGTCCAAAACTTCCGCTAAATAAAAAAGATAGCCCGTGGTTTTTAAATCGCTCTTTAATTTTGAATAGTCATCAATGACTTTTGCCTCGGTTATTATTTCTTTATAGACAACAAGTTCCGTCAGATTAAATAATTCTAAATGCGGGGCACGACGTGATTTGATCCGCCTTATCCCCTTTGCCATTAATTTTGTTTTGCCGATTTCTCTGGTAAAAACGGTCAGTATTTTGTTGGCATCGCCGTAGTTAGAACGCTTGAGGATTATTCCTGTTAATTTCGAAGATCTCACAGCGGCATTATAACTTCTTTATCCTGCAACAGATTAAATTCCTCTGTTTTCCCGTTAACGGTGATTTTATAGTGATTATTGTCCGATCCGGGCTGTTTTTGAATTAATTGGCGGTATTCCTTAGTAAAAATAACCGGCGTGGTATATTTAATTTGTATCCTGGCAAGTCCGAGCGGCACGACGGTAAAGAATCCGTCAATCACCGTTTTATCAAGATCAGCAAAGGCCGCACCCTTTGTCTCTTTAGTCCCTTTAACTTCAAAACCTGTAACTTGCTGAACCTTTGCGCCCAGCGGCAAATAAACCCGTAGATAATCACGCAATATCCCGGAGAGACAAACGCCGGACTTCCTCTCGAGGGAGCAATTATCTGCCCGGCGCGGGTGCCGGTACTCAATGGTTAAAGTCGTCTCCGTCCCCGTCGGTTTGATTGTCACGTCTTCCTTAACATTTTGGGTAATATAAAGATTTGATTTTGCGCCCCCGAGATTGGCATCGTTAATATGCAGATAGTCACCATTGTATGATTTAATGTCTCCCGCCATCCCCAATGATTCCAAGCCTTTTTGGGCATTTTCATCAAACAAATAAACCAAAACATGTTTTTCCTGCATGGCCGTAAATCCGGTCGTAAACAGCGGTCCCCACAAATTTTTCGGGGCTTTCATCGCTTTTTGCATAACCGCCTGAAGCAAAACGCCGATGATATCTTTGCGGTCTTTTTTCAAATAAGGAGTTGGTTCGTCAGCGTATTTTTCCAGTTCCCAGATAATCTGCGGACAATCGCATTCGGGCACTTTATTCGTGGAAAAAGTTGTGCCGTAAGCCGAAACCGGGCCAAGAACCTCCATCAGCTTAACCAAAAGATGGGTATCCATAGTAATTATTCCGGCGATAGTTTTTCTTTCCGGCGACGACTGGTACAAAGACATAAAATTTTTCATTGAGGTCGGAAAATCCGGGGAAAAATTGGTGTTGCGCAAATGCCAGACATTTTCATTTAAGTAGTCAATAATTGCTTGCGGCGGCTTGACGTTTTTTGTGACCGTCGAATCCAGCTTGTAAATATCGTCGGCCGTGTCAATGTTAATTTTCCCTTTTTGAATGCGGAGAACCGCATAGGCTGTCATAAAACCCCCGGTGGGACGAATCTCCGCGTCGTTTTGAAAAATAACCAGATATTTTATTTCGTCCGGCTGCCCCAGGTGTTTAGGAAGGACTTTAATCAATGGCCGCGCTTCGTTTAACAAAACACTGGCCTGATTAATAATATCCTTCGTCTGGACAAGCATTTCCCGGACCGGCTTGCCCTTGATACTTTCCGGATATCTCTTCGGGTCAACCTGATCCATTTCCGCCTGAACAAGTTTTAGTTTTTCAGATATAACGTCAATTTGGGGAGTTACTTTGTCCAGAGTGGCAATCGCCATTGCAATCCGGTCTTCGGTTGTTCCTCCGGTAAAAGTCCCTTTCCCCTTTAATCCAAGAAGGTCGGAGTATGGCTCGACGGCTTTGGCCGCAATCTCCCCGGCCTCCAACCCGTACAGACCGGCCTTTATTACATGGTTCATGTCAGCAATATATCCCCCGGCAAAGGGAATATTTTTCACCCAGTTAAGTTTTTCAGAAGCCGTCTGTGTGACAAGAAGTTGCGCTTTGGTCTTTTCAATGCCGTCAAGAATCTTGACAACATCTTGTTCTTTAGCCACCTCTTTGACAAGCTTTGCCTGGTCGTAGACCTTCATCCCTTCCTGGTAGACTTTATATGCCGGCATCCCAATCAATAACGCTCCTAAAACTCCCAAAATCCCCAATATCCCTAAACACCCCAATATCCCTAACACCAATTTTTTGACCGGGAATTTCCTGGCAGGTTTAGTTTCTATTTTTATTTCTTTAATCTCCGGTTCCATA